>JBGUKB010000070.1:0-11768 GCA_045114235.1 Victivallales bacterium | reverse complement strand
TTTGCCATCGACGACTTTGACCCCGCTGCCGATCTCCAGATCCTCGCCGGCGTAGATGCAGGGCGAGAGCAGCGGCCAGCCGTCCTTTGACCAGAAGACCCGCCGCAGGCCGACGAACGACGTGCCGTTGGGGCGGTCCTTGCTGTTGCTGCCGAAGAAGAGATGGCTGTAATTGCTCCTCGGGTCTTTTCGGAAGAGCGTGGTGTGTCCGGTGCCGACCCAGCCCGCGCCGGTCGATTTCCAGCGGTACGGCCCGATGAGCTTGGTGCCGTTCACGTCCCCGGGGCCCTGTTTCTCCTGATCGTAGACCAGCGGTTTGCCGTTGTAATCCAGATACGGCCCCTCGATGTTTTTCGAACGTCCGACGCGCACATGATAGGTCAGGGCGAGCCGGTCGTAGGAGACGAAGAGATAGTAGTATTGCGTTTTGGGATTGTAAACGATGCTCGCGCCCTCGATGCCGTAGGCGGTGAAGCTCTGCCCGTCGACGCTGACCGTGGGCCGACCCTCGAATCCGTCCTGCTCGTAGATTTTCTCGTAGCCGCGGCAGGCGATGGTCTTGCCGTGCGTGCCGGGATGAAGTAGTTTGGCGGGATCCTTCGGGTCCAGCTCCACGATGGCGATGCCGCCGAAGAACGACCCGTAGATCATCCAGAGGCGGCCGGTCTGGTCCCAGAAGACCGTCGGGTCGATGGCGTTGTACTTCTTTCCGTCGCCGGTGCGGGTGTGGATCAGCTGGCCGCAGTCCTCCCAGCCGGTGTCCAGCGTCTTGCTCTTCGCGCAGCCGATGAACGAATTGCGCGTGCCGTAGGCGGAGCAGGAGTAGTACAAGTAGTAGGTCTTGTCCGCGCCGTTGTAGCAGATGCACGGGGCCCAGAACGGCTGGGCGCCGCCGAGACGGTAATTGTTCGCGCCGGGCTTGCGTTCGGTCAGGAATTCGTATTCGCCCTTGTCATTGATGGTCACGGCGTTGAAGTCGTAGCTCCAGCCGCGCGGCCCGACGTTCAGGATCTTCGGCGCGTTCGCCTGCGTGAAGACCTTTCCGACGTCTTTCCAGTTCACCAAGTCGTCCGATTGCCAGATCGTGATGCCCTGTCCGCGGACGTCCGTGCCGACCGCGAAATAATGGCTCTTGCCGTCGGAGCCGAGTCCGTAGATCATTTCCTCGTCGTGCGAGGGGCCGAGCATCCCGGCGGTGCGCGGACCGTCCCTGTTCACTTTGAATTCGAGCGCGGGCTCCGTGGCTGTTGCCTGCGCTGCGAACGCAAGCAGTGTGCCGCAGAGGAGCGCGGCGATAGTGCTGACCGATTTGTATTTCATGTGAAATCCTCCATGGTATCGGGGTTAGTCGTCTGGGTATAAGTTTTCAGTTTGAAGTCTGGACGCTTTTTCCCGGCTCAGATGGTCATGGGGTGCCCCTGTTTGTATCCTGAAAAAAAGCACCATAAAAGGCAGGATCCCAATACAACCAACCATCGGAAGCGGCACGAACGGAATCAACAATCATCCCATTTTCGGAGTAGGTGTGTTTTTCCGGATCATATTGATATAAAATGAGACGCCCATTCACGGCAACGCCATAGCGATAGAATTGATGCGTTTTGGAGAAGTAGTGACCTGAGACAGTTTCATTTTCCACAAGCAGTGGAAGATTGAAATCCGAGGAGCAGATATTTTCATAATGGATTGTATATCGGGGCCAAAGCTCCTGCTTTGACAAAAGAGCTGGCAATCTGTCCTCCGGAACACAGGATTTGTAGTCTTTGCCAATGAGCTGAGGCATAGGTTGCAGCACACAATCATGGGAGGACTGGGCATCATCAAAGGCAGGGAAACAGGAAATGACACTTCCATACAGATTCGCCAATTCATTCAGTTGCAACCTCAATTCGAACCTTTTATCAAAATCCCGGGAAACGCCCCTTATTCCATTTAGGATGGACCAGCATGTCAGCAGCAAAGAAAGAATCATTCCAACACAGGTCAAACGATAATCACGTTTATTCCTTTGTGGTCCTTTCAACTTGCCAAACGACATGGACAGAAACAGGTACATATTGATTGGAAAGATGATAAAAAGATTTATGAGGGAAACGTTCCAGAAGAATCTTGTTACCGTAAAATCGTACCGAAAAAGCCTTGCGATCTCCGGACTGAAATCGTAAAACCAGAATATGATGTTATCGTGCAGATAAATATATGGCTGGATTACGGCGTAGAGAAAAAAAGGGGGTAGTATCAAATGCTCCAGGACCAGAATGGTTCGCCATATTTTGCGAGTGAAACTATCTTTTCTCGTTTCCTCCTTTTCCTGAGGCAGGTCTAAGTAGTCTAAATAATCAGAAGAAGAATCAGTGGATTCATCATGTTTTTTAGCGAGATATAAAAACAAATTGTTCATGATTTGCTCTTTTTGACAAAAAATCACATAAAATGATTCGGTTGGATGTGGTGTGTCGTGGTTAGTCGGCTGGGGGTGGTGAGGTTGTGATTCTTTGCCCCCAGACGGCGATGCCCTTGTCGGTCAGTCCGGTGAAGAACACGGTCTGGCATTTCCGGTCCTGGTCCCAGCCGTAGGCGCAGACGCCGTCCGCCTTCACGCCGCCGGGGAGCTCGACCAGCATGGAAACGCCGTTCAAATATGTTTGCTGACCCCATCCTCTGCCATCATTTGTTCTGCCGTCCAAAAACATTATGTCCGAATTCCATGTGCCGATCTGCCACTTGCCGCCGCCCTCGATGGTCCCGTCCGCCTTGAGCGTGTAGACCGTCGATTCGTCGGTGCGGCGGTTCGTGCGGTCCTGCGACTGGCTGAAGACGATGAAATCCCACTGCGCGGCCTCGCCGGAGTTCAGGATGCCGTCTTTTCTGACGGCCGTGTCGTACGGGATCAGTTCGCCATCGACATATTTCGAGCCGCTTCCGATGGTGAATCCTTCGCCCGCGTACAGGCAGGGCGAGAGCAGGGGCCAGCCGTCCTTCGACCAGAAGACCCGGCGCAGACCGAGATACGAGCCGCGCGAGCCCTCCCACTTGCTGTTGCTGCCGAACATGATCATGCTTCCTTCGCCGAAAACGGTTGTGTGCCCGGTCCCCGCCCAGCCGGTCCCGGTGGATTTCCAGCGGTACGGCCCGATGATCTTCGTGCCGTACACGGTGTCCTCGCCGAGCTTCCGCTGGTCGTAGATCAGCGGCTTGCCGTTGTAGTCCAGATACGGCCCCTCGATGTTTTTCGAGCGTCCGACGCGGCAGTTGTAGCTCCACTCCAAATTGTCGTACGAGACGAACAGATAATAATAGCCGTCGAAAAGATACCTGTGATACAGGATGCTGGCGCCCTCGATGCCCTGGCCCGCGGTCGGATCGTTCTTCGGCGCGGCCTTCGCCTTCTCCAGCGTACTGAGTTCGAAGACGGTGTCCGTGGTGCGCGAGGCCACGGTTTTACCGTGCGTGCCGGGGTGAAGCAGTTTCGAGGGGTCCTTCGGGTCGAGCTCGACGAGGGCGATGCCGCCGAAGTACGAGCCGTAGACCATCCATGTGTGGAAGTCGTTGTGAATGACCGCCGGGTCGATCGCGTTGAACCGCTTGCCGTCGCCGACGCGCGTGTGGATGAGCTGTCCGCAGTCCTCCCAGCCCTTGTCCAGCGTCTTGCTCTTCGCGCAGCCGATGAACGAGTTGCGGACGCCGAACGCCGAGCAGCAGTAGTAGAGGTAATAGGTCTGGTCGTAGACGTGGTAATAGATGCACGGAGCCCAGAAGGCGTTGCCGCCGAGGCGGTTGTTGCCCTGCGCGGGCGTGTCGAGGAGCTTGTACGCGCCGTCGTCGCCGATCTCGACGTTGCGGAACGTGTAGGCGAAGCCGCGGCCGCCGTTCTCCAGGATCGCGGGCTTGTTCGCCTGCCTGAAGACGCGCCCGACGTCCTTCCAGTTCACCATGTCCTCGGACTGCCAGATCGTGATGCCGGAGCCTCGGACGTCCGTTCCGACCGCGAAATAATGCTGTTTGCCGTCGGAGCCGAGGCCGTAGATGACCTCTTCGTCGTGCGTGGGGCCGCACATCCCGGCGGTGCGCGGCGCGTCCTTGTTCACCTTGAATTCGAGCACGGGTTCCGCAGCGAACGCGGAAACGAGCGCTGCGGCGAGGAGCGAAGCAGTCAGAATGGTTTTGGATAGCATGGCGAAAACCTTTCGTTTATGGTGTTGCTGGAAATGAGGTCATTGTCTGTTTTTCGCGGCCTTCTTGAGCTCGGCGAGCGTCTTTGCTTCAGGGCGGTTTTTGTAACATTCATCGAGCGGATAGCAGCCGGAGATGAGCCCGGCGCGCGGGGCGTTCGTGCAGTCGCCGAACGTGCGGCAGATGCAGGTGCGGCGCAGGGGGCGTCCGGCGAGGACATCGGCGCAGAAATCGGGGTAGGAGAGCGCCATGCGGCCGAACCCGACGAAATCCGTGAGGCCGTTCGCCACGGCGTATTCGGCGGCATGCGGGAGGAATTCCTGAAGCGCGGTGTAGCCGGAGCCGACCACGATCAAGCCGGGGCAGAGCTCGCGCAGACGGCGCACGGCCTCGATGTGGAGCCATACGCTGCGGAGCGGGTCGTGCGGCGGCAGATAACCGTCGGAGACCGGGTAGAACGCCGGGCGCTGGATGTGGACGCAGTAGTACGGGCTGCCGATCGTGGCGCAGATCATCTTCACGCCGAGCGAACGCATGAGCTTGACGAGCGCGACGGTGTCCTTCAGGTCGGGGTCCATCGTGAGGCCGTCGCCCGCGCTGCCGAACGCATAGGGGTAGGGGCCGGTCCAGTCCATGGGGACGCCGACGCCGTCCGCGCCTTTCACGAACGGGCGGATGTCGAAGATGCTGACGCGCGAGGAGAGCTCGAGGCCGGGGCAGCGTTTCGCGATGCCCTCCGCGATCTCGCGGAAGAAGCGCGTGCGGTTCTCGAAGGAGCCGCCGAACGGGCCGGGCCGGTCGTACGCGGTGAGGAATTCGTGCCCGAGGTAGCCGTGCGCGAGCTTCACGTCCACGAAATCGAACCCGGCGTCCTGCGCGAGCTCGGCGGCGCGGATGAAGTGCGCGATGATGTCCGCCACCTCGTCGTCCGTGACCACGTTCGAAACGTCGTTGTGAAACTTTTTGTCGAGGAGCGGATGGGCGTACGCGGTCTTCGAGGCGAGCACGCGGTCGTCGTCGGGGTGGGAGAAACGTCCGGAATGCGTGAGCTGGAGCCCGATCTTCAGGTCGGAATCCGTGCCGAAGCGTTCGCGGTGCGTCTGCCTCATTTCCGCATTGAGTTTCTTTAATGCGCCGACGGTGTGGTCGGCGACGAGGAGCTGGCGCGTGTTGCTGCGCCCGGAGTGCATCACGGCGGCGGCCTCGGTCCCGTAGATGAGCTTCGCCCCGCTCGAAGCGAACCGGAGCCAGCGGCGGCGCGTGAACTCGGACGGCGCGCCGTCGCGTCCGCAGTCCCAGCCTTCCATGGGCAGGACCGCCCAGCGGTTGCCGATCCCGTTCAGCGGCTTCGCGAGCGCGGACTCACCGGCTGGCGGGAGTTCGGCGAGGCCGATGGGGATATTCGATGCGGCGAGGTGCGCGCGGAATTCGTCGAGGGTGCGGAATGAGGCGGGTTTCGGGTATTGCGTTTGCGGCATGGTTCAATCTCCGGGCTTGGTGTCGTAAATCGTTTTTTCGCGGCAGGCTTTCCAGACAGTCTCGAACCAGCCGTCCGTCTCCGGGATCGGACGGCATGGGACGCGGCGGACCGAAACGGAGCCGTCCGGCGCGGCGGTGATCTCCTGGACCGAGGCGCGGAACGATTTGTCTTCGTCCGCGATTTTGAACGGCAGTTTGCCGTGAACTTGGCGTCCGTCCGGCGTGAGCACGACCGACCCGCCGCGCGAACCGACGCCCGCCTCGACCTGTTCGAGCATGGCGGCGAGGTAGACCACAGCGGAGAAGACGAGGCTACGTGTGCGGAGGCGTTCGGAGAGTTCGGCGACGGAGCTTGAAGCAAGCCCGTCGTTTTGGAGATTCGCGAGCTGGGCGCGCGTCTCCTGCAAAGCTGTTTTCAGCGCGTCCTGTTCGCGCAGGAACGCCCCGGATTTGCTCATGCGCGCCTGCATGATTCGGCGTTCCTCTTTCCAATCAAAAAACGTGCCGCGTCCGGCTTTTTCGAGGATTTTCTCCTCCAGCTTCTCGGCAGCGGCGTTGAACGGCGCATCGAACGAGCCGTCCGGGTCCGCATACTGCGCGGCGATGAACTCGGCGGCGCGGAACGCCCCAACCTGGCCCGCGTTCAGCGCGGAGCCGCCGGGCCGGATCACGCCGTGCGAGCCATTGACCTCGCCGACAGGGAAGAGATGGCGGATATTTTCGGATTCCCACCAGAGATTGGCGGCGAGTCCGCCGTTGTTGTGCTGGGCGCAGACGGCGATCTCGAGAGGTTCCTTCGCCAGGTCGATGCCGTGCGAACGGTACAGCTCCGCGGCGGGGGCGTTCATCTGCATGAGGCGTTCTAGCGGGGATCGCCCGGTGCAGCCGCTCTTTTGCAGATACTCGCGCGTTTCCTGCGAAAGCGAAGCGACGTCGAGGTCGGCGGGATCGGTACGGTAGTCCAGCCACACGCGGCGTCCGCGGAGCTCTGTCTCGACGTAGACCATGAGGTCGATGAGCGAGGATCCGGGCACGTGGACGGCGGCGAAGGGCCATTGGTAGCCCTTCAGGAACACGGCGTCCTCCAGCGCGCGGACGTCGTTGAAATATTCGCGCAGGAACTCGCGTTCGTCCCTGCCGTTTTCGTCCGTGGAGATGAACCGAGGGAGCACCTGCATGTAGCTGCCGGAGACGTTCCAGCGGAATTTCAGCGAGGCGAGCCCGAACTGCGATTCCGGCAGACTGCGCGCCGACGCGCCCGCCTCCAGCGCCACGCCGATGCCGCCCGTGTGGACGGCAGGGTACACGCTCCTGGCGTACAGGCCGCCGGGGCCGCCGGTCGCGAACACCACATTCTCCGCGCGGATGAACTCGATGCAGTTGGAAACCGTTTCGGATTTGCGGTTCACGAGCGCCGCGCCGATGCACCTTTTCCCATCGCCTTCCTGCGCCGTGAGCAGGGCGAAGACTACACGGTCCTCCAGCACGGGGATGCCGCGCGACTTTACGGCGTCGATGAGGCGCAGGCACATGTCGCGCGAGGTGTACGGGCCGCAGCTCGTGGCGCGGCGTTTCGGGTCGTGGTCGGTCCTGTAGCCGATGAACTGGCCGAATTCGTCGTGGGGGAAGGGGACGCCGAGCGAGGCGAGGTGCGCGAACGCCTGCTGGGAGACGGCGGCCTCGACCAGCGCCAGGTCGCCGTGGACCGCGCCGCCCGCGAAGAGGTCGCGCGCCATCAGGGCAGGGGAGTCCGGTTCCGCGCCGTACATGCCGAGTTTGTAGTAGGTCTGCTTGTCGCTGCCGGTGTTGATGGAGGTCCCCATGTGGAGCCCTTCGGAACAGATCAGGATGTCGGTCACGCCGAGCGCGTGCAGGCGCACGGCGGCGCACAGCCCGGCGGCTCCGCTCCCGATCACGAGCGTATGGACGCGGCGCGTGTTCACAGCCTCACGACCTCCAGGCCGCCGCCCACGTTCACGACCTGCCCGGTGGAATACCCGATGTCGCCGCGGAGCATCATGGCGACGGCGTTCGCGACGTCCTCCGGGCGTCCCCAGCGCGGCTGGAGCGTGAGCCCCTCGGCGATGAGCCTGTCGTATTTCTCCTTCACGCAGGCGGTCATGTCCGTGGCGATCACGCCGGGGCGGATCTCGTACACGTTCACGCCGTACTTCGCCATCTCGACGGCGAAGAGCTGGGTCACCATGGCGACCCCGGCCTTCGAGATGCAGTATTCGCCGCGGTTCGTGCTCACGACCGTCGCCGAACAGCTCCCGATGTTCACGATCACGCCGTTTTTCCTTTCGGCGAAATGCCGCGCGACAAGCTGGGAGAGGAAAAGCATGCCCTTCAAATTGATGCCCATGACGTAATCGAAGCTTTCCTCGCTCATTTCGAGCAGGCCCGCGCGCACTTTCGGCGCGACGCCCGCGTTGTTCACGAGCGCGTCGATGCCGCCGAAATCCCGGATGACCGCCTCGACCGTGTTCTTCCGGTCTTCGGCCTTCGAAATGTCGCAGACATAGTACCGGGCGGAGACGCCGTATTTCCGCGCGATCTCGGCGCACTGCGCATCGCCGTCGGCCTGCGGCTTCCGGGCGAAAATGGCGACGTCCCAGTGTTCCGAAGCGAGTTTTTCGGCGATCGCGGCGCCGATGCCGCGTCCCGCGCCCGTGACGAGGGCTGTTTTACCCATAAAATGAACGCTCCTTGTCTCAAGAAAAAGAGGTTGAAATTGATATGATTCGGATTCGGCATAATATAATTTAACGTCCGCAAAAAATCAAGAGAAAAATAAGGACAGGGAAATATTATTTGAAAAACGAAAGAAATTATTCGTGAAAAAAAGGAAAACAAGATTGAAAAAATGCCGAAAGCGTGCTATCTTTTCTAGAACATATTCTAAAATAACTGTCCACTCACCCTCACACAGGAAAGACGAATGGATTTACTGCAAACCAAAGGCATTGAGAAGCAATTTCTCGGCGTCAAGGCCCTCAAGGGAGTCGATTTCGCGGTGAAGGCCGGCGAGATCCACGCCCTCATGGGAGAAAACGGCGCCGGGAAAAGCACGCTCATCAAGATCATTACGGGCGTTTATCCTGCATCCGCCGGTTCGGTCTATTTCAACGGGAAGGAGTGCAAGTTCCGTTCCCCGCTGGACGCCGAACACGCCGGCATCAGCACGGTGTACCAGGAAGTGAACCTGCTGCCCGACCTGTCCGTGGCGGAAAACATCTGCATCGGACGCGAGCCGCGCACGAAACTCGGGTTCATCGACAAGAAGGAACGCAAGGTGCAGGCCCGCAAGGCGCTCGCCCGGCTCGACATCGACATCAACGTCGGCGAGAACCTTTCCAGTTACTCCATCGCCATCCAGCAGCTCGTGGCGATCGCCCGCGCGCTGGACGTGGACTGCAAGCTCCTGATCCTCGACGAGCCGACCTCCAGCCTCGACGAAAACGAGGTGAAGGAACTCTTCAAGGTCATGAAGAAACTCCGCGAAGAGGGCATGGCGATCATCTTCATCACGCACTTCCTCGACCAGGTCTATGAGGTCAGCGACCGCATCACCATCCTGCGCGACGGCCAGCTGGTCGGCTCCTACGACGCGAAGGACCTGCCGCGCATCGAAATGGTCGCGAAAATGATCGGCAAGACTCCGGACGAGATCAACCAGATGCAGGCCGGGATCGTGAAGAACACCAAGTTCGGCGACACCGTCTATGAAGCGAAGGGCATCGGCCGCGTCGGCACCATCAGCCCGGTCGACGTGAGCATCCGCGCCGGCGAACAGCTCGGCCTCGCCGGGTTGCTCGGGTCCGGGCGCTCCGAGATCGCGCAGATCATCTTCGGCGTGGATCCGCACGACTCCGGTACCATGACCATGTGCGGCAAGTCCGTGAACTTCAATTCTCCCCAGAAGGCGGTGAAGGCGAAAGTCGCCCTGATCGCCGAAGACCGCAAGGTGACCGGCATCATCCCCGACCTGACCATCCGCGAAAACATCATGCTCGCGCTCCAGGCCTCGAAAGGCATCTGGAAGACCATGACGCCGAAGCAGCAGGAGGAGATGGCGGAGAAATACATCAAGCTGCTCCGCATCAAGACCCCGAGCGGCGAACAGCTCATCAAGCACCTGAGCGGCGGCAACCAGCAGAAAGTCCTGATCGCCCGCTGGCTCGCGACCAATCCGAAGCTCCTGATCCTCGACGAGCCCACGCGCGGCATCGACGTCGGCGCGAAGGCCGAGATCGAGGCCCTGACCCAGCAGCTCTGCGGCGAAGGCATGGCCGTCATCTTCATCAGCTCCGAACTTGAGGAAGTCGTCCGCGACTGCGACCGCGTGATCGTGCTCCGCGACCGTAAGAAGGTCGGCGAAGTCGCCGGGGAGGACATCTCCCTCAAGAACGTTATGAAACTCATCGCAGGTTAAGGGCCCCCGGACATGAATAAATCATCGAACAAATTCCGCCATCTCGTATGGCCCCTTGTCTCGCTCGCTTTGCTTCTGCTGTTCAATGCGATCTTCACCGACAACTTCTTTAAAATCGAGATCAAGAAACAGGATTCCGCGCAGGAAGCCGTCCAGCCCGCGTCCGTCCCCGAGAATCTCCCGGCGGCAGCCGGTGAAGCCGCCGCGCAGGCCGGAACGGAAGCCCAGGCGGCTGCGCAAACAGTGCAGAATTCCGCCGAACAGCAGTCTCCGGCACCGAAGAAGGAAAGCAAAGGCGTCTCCATTTTCGGCTACTACCTCTACGGCACCCCGATCGACATCCTGAACCAGGGCTCGAAGGTCATGGTCCTCGCCATCGGCATGACGCTCGTGATCGCCACGGGAGGCATTGACATCTCGGTCGGTGCAGTCATGGCAATCGCGGGCGCGATCGCCGCGCTCCTCATTTCCATGCTTGACGCCGGCAACTGCATCGGCGCGGGCATGGGACCGTCCGTCTACTGGATCATCCCCGTCCTCGCCGCGCTGGCTCTGGCGACGCTCGCCGGGTTCTGGAACGGCATGCTGGTCGCGGGCTTCGGCATCCAGCCGATGGTCGCCACGCTGGTGCTGATGGTCGCCGGACGCGGCGTCGCCCAGCTGATCACCGACGGCCAGATCATCACGTTCGACAACCCCGGACTGGTGTTCCTCTGCAACGGCCACGCGCTGTTCCTGCCGTTCTCGGTGTGGATCGTGGTTGCGATGTACGTGATCTTCGGCCTGCTCACGCGCAAGACGGCGTTCGGGCTCTTCATCGAGTCCGTGGGCAACAACGAACGCGCCAGCCGCTACGCGGGCATCGAGGCGCGCCGCATCAAATGGCTCACCTACGTCATCTGCGGATTCTGCGCGGGCGTCGCGGGCCTGCTCGCCGCCTCCAACATCAAGTGCGCCGACTCCAACAACGCCGGCCTCTACCTCGAACTCGACGCCATCCTCGCCACCGTGATCGGCGGCACCTCCATGGCGGGCGGACGGTTCTTCCTCTCCGGCTCGCTGGTCGGCGCGATCCTGATCCAGACGCTGACGACCACGATGTACATGAAGAACGTGAGCCCGGCGATCGTCGCCGTGCCGAAAGCCATGGTGGTCATCATCGTGTGCCTGCTCCAGTCGCCGGTGTTCCGCGCGAAAGTCCTTTCCATCTTCGCCTCGAAGGCTGCGAAAGGAGGCGTCCAATGAAAAAGTTCAAATTCCCGATGCGCTACGTGCCGATTTCGGCGACGATCCTGGTCTTCTTCATCGTCTACCTCATCGGCATCATCTCCTTCCAGAACTTCGGCTCCCCGAAGGTCTTCCTCGACCTCTTCGTCGACAACGCCTACCTCGGCATCGCCGCCATCGGCACCGCGCTGGTGATCCTCACGGGCGGCATCGACCTCTCGGTCGGCTCCATCATCGCCTTCACCAGCATCCTGATCGCGAAAATGATCGCCTCCGGTTGCAACGCCCTCTGGGCGATCGCTCTGGCGCTTGCGATCGGCATCCTGTTCGGCATGCTCCAGGGCTGGCTGATCCACTGCTTCAGCCTGCCGCCGTTCCTCGTGACGCTCGCCGGCATGTTCTTCATCCGCGGCTGCGGCTTCATCGTGAGCGAGGAATCCATCGGCATCAAGAA
>JBGUKB010000069.1:0-21942 GCA_045114235.1 Victivallales bacterium | reverse complement strand
GCTCCAGTCGCCGTCGCCGTGGTGCGTGAGGAAATACCATTTGCCGTCCCTGCCCTGTACGATGCCGCCCTGGTTCGGCTCGTGGGCATCCGCGCTGGCGTGGGCGAGCTGTTTCTCCTCGTCGTACGGCCCGGTCATCTTTTTTGCGCGCTTCGCCATCACGTAGCGCCCGATGCCGTTCTTATGTTCGCTGAAGACGAGATAATACCAGTCGCCGACCTTGATGAGCTTGTTCGCCTCGCGCCCCCAGCCTTCGTTCAGCAGCACGCCCTTCGTGCGGTCAATCTTCTTCCCGTCCGGGGTCATGGGGAACATGTACGTCTTGTAGTTGTCCTTGAAGCAGGTCCCCACGAAACACGCCGTGCCGTCGTCGTCCCACATGACCGTGCAGTCATCCCAGCCGTTCTCGGCGAGCAGGCAGGTGAGCGGTTCCCACGGTCCCTCCGGCTTCGGCGCGCTGGTCATGAAGTACCCCTCGTCCGGCGTGCCGAAGAAGAGGTAGAACCTGCCGTCGTGGTGCCGCAGCGTGCCCGCCCAGATGCCGCGTGCCGGACGGTCCATCTTCGTCCAGTTCAGCGCCTCGCCGATCTGCGTCAGGTCGGGCACGGCGTTGCCGACGATGCGCCAGTTCACCAGGTCCTTCGAATGGATGATCGTCATGCCGGGCGAGAACTGGAACGTGGAGGTGATGGCGTAGTAGTCGTCGCCGACGCGGATGCAGTCGAGGTCGCTGTAGTCGGCGGGGATCACCGGATTCAGGTACATGCCGTTGCCGAGGTCGCCCCAGCGGTCCCACTTGCCCCACTCTCGTTTCTCCTGCGCGTTCGAGGTCAGCCCTGCACACAGCGCGAGCGACGCGAGGACGGCGAACGAAGCGGTCTTGATATTGTTTGTTGAAAAGATTCTGTTCATGGCGTCATCCTTTCTTATAGCGCGTTATTTCTTTGCGAATCCGACTTCGTAGCAGAGCGAGATCTTGAGCGTGGGCTCGGCGTCGGGCGCCGCGATCGTGAGGACGCCGTTTTCGCAGGTCCACTTCACGGGCTTCTCCGAACCGAAGAGATTCACGCTTTTCACGGGGGCATCGAGGTCGGTCACGATGACCGGCGCGCCGGGCTTCGGGATGAGGAGCGTGAAGACGTAGAGTTTGCCGTCCTTCGTGGTGAAGCGGAGGTCCTCGGTCGTGGCGGCCTTCCCCTGCCCTTCGTTGAATCCCTGGTCACGGAGCGCGACGCCGGCGTCCTCGGACTGCGGACCCGCGCCGTATTTCTTCCACGTCTCCGTGCCGTAGATGCCCTCGCCGTTGATCTTCAGCCATTCGCCGACGCCCGCGCAGGTGGCGCGGACTTTCTCGTCTACCTCGCCGTTGCCGCGGATGGGCACGCTGAGGAGCAGGTTGCCGCCCTTGCTGACGATGTCGATGAGCATGCGCACGACCGTTTCCGGCGTCTTGTAGCCGTTGCGGTCGTAGATGCCGCGGTCGTAATGCCAGTTGCCGATGCAGGTGTCGGTCTGCCAGTGCGGCTTCACGATCTCGTTCGGCACGCCGCACTCGATATCCCACACCATCCCCTTGCGCTGTTCCTCGTTCAGCACCTTGCTGCACGCCACGACTTCCTGCTTGCCGTGGTTGAGCCGATACATCTTGTTGTAGAAATAGGTGGTGAGCTCGATGCCGTCGTTGAACGTGGGGTAGAACGGCGCGACGGTGTCGTCATAGTACACGACCTCCGGCAGATAGTCGTCGATGAGCTGTTTATGGCGCTTCATGAACTTCGCGCGGTACACCTCGGACGGCGGCGGCACGATGTTCGGGTCCCAGTTCCAGTGGCCGCTGTCCTTCGACGGCTCGTGCTGCTGGGCGTAAAGCTCCTGCGGATCGAGCCCCATTTCGCCCCACCAGGTGCCCGCGCCGTCCTCCTTCGTCAGCAGCCCGTCGTAGTCGCGCGACGTTTCGTACCAGTTCCACGCGTGCGAGGCGTGGATGCTGACGCCCCAGTGAAGCCCGGCGCCGCGCACGGCCTTGCTCCATTCGCCGATGATGTCGCGCCCCGGTCCGACCCGGACGGAGTTCCATTCCTGATATTTGCTGTCCCACAGGTCGAGGTTGTCATGATGGTTTGCGAGGGAGACGACGTATTTCGCGCCCATGCTCTTGAAGAGCTGCGCGAGCTCCTGCGGGTTCCATTTGTCCGCCTTCCACTCGTGGATCACGTCCTTGAAACCGAACGTCTTCTGGTCGCCGTACTTTTCCTTGTGGCGGTTGAAGTGCCAGTGGCTCGGGATATACATGTTCCGGGCGTACCAGTCGCCGGATTCCGGCTGGCATTGCGGCCCCCAGTGCGTGAAGACGCCGAACTTCGCGTCCTTGTACCACTGCGGCGTCTGATAGTTCGCCTCCATGGATTCGAGCGTGGGCGCGAACAGCGGCTCGACTTTCTCCTCGTCGCAGGACGTCAGGGCGGATGCGGCGGCCGCGGCGAGCAGGATGGCCGAGGTGGACAGAGCATGTTTCATGGGAAAACGTTTCATCGGGGGCGTCTTTCGTTTGGGATGATGGTTTGTTGTTCTATTGTTCTTGTTACAGTGAAACAATAGCACGGAATCCGCCTTTTTCAACGCCGGGGGAAGCCTGTTTTTGCGTTATTTTTACGTTATTTCAATGGTAAATACCAATATTTAACGTTAGATAACCCAACGCCACGGATCTTCGCCGGGATCGAAAAAAGTCCGAAAAATGTCGAGAATCGCGGTTGACATTTTCGAAAAACGGGTGTAAAGTAATAGCATTATGAAAACTTACGCGAACAAATCCTTCTATTCTTTTTGGTGGCGCTGGCGCTGATTTCCGCCAGGGCTGGATTGTTTGCAACCTCGAAAGCAGAATCGCACGGCGGATCGATCGGATTGATTGACCCGCCTTTTTCTTGAGACCGCATCCGGACCTGGCAGGCCGGAGGCGGTTTTTCTTTTTCGCCCCCGGACCGAAACGAAACGATCCCTTCCGATACCAATTTCAACCTATCTATAACACAACAAAACAAACACAGGAGAAATCATGAAAGAAACAACCCTGGAGGAATTCCGGACGCTGGCGGCGCACGGCGAAGTCGTGCCGGTCTGCCGCGAGATACCCGGCGACATGGATACGCCGGTGTCCGTGCTGGAACGCTTCGTGCAGGACGACTACGTCGCGCTGCTTGAAAGCGTGGAAGGCGGCGAAAACCTCGGCCGCTACTCGTTCCTCGGCGTGAACCCGTACGGGATCTTCACGGTCGAAAACGGCGTGCCGTATCTGGAGATGCACGGCGAACGCCGCGCGCTGGAGTTCGAAGGCAATCCGCTGAACGCCCTGCGCGGCATCATCGGGAAAAAGAAGGTCGCGCACGATCCCGAGCTCCCGCCCCTGCCGGGCGGCGCGATCGGGCGTCTGGACTACGAGGCAGCCGGGCTGTTCGAGGAACTCCCCGCGCCGAAGAAGGCGATCCGCGGCCCGGTCTGCGCGTTCATGCTCACGAACGAGATCATCGCGTTCGACAACAAGCAGCACACGATCAAGGTGGTCGTGAATGTGGAGCCGGACCATTTCTCCTCGGCCGAGGAAGCCTACGCGAGCGCGTCGCACCGGATCGCCGCGATCATCGACAAGATCTGCCGCCGCGCGGCGTCGCACCGCGACTACGTCTCCGATGAGCACGTGGAGCTGAAACCGGAGATGACGCACGAGGCGTTTCTGGAGATGGTGAAGCAGGCGAAACACTGCATCGTGGAGGGCGAAGTGATCCAGGTCGTGCCCTCGCAGGCGTTCTCCGCGGAATCCGACATCCCTCCGTTCAGCATCTACCGCGCCCTGCGCCTCATCAACCCCTCGCCGTACATGTTCTACCTGAAGCTCGGCGGCGACATCCTGATCGGGTCCTCGCCCGAGACGCTCGTGAAGCTCGAAAACGGCGTTTCGCTGGTGCGCCCGATCGCCGGGACGCGTCCGCGCGGCGCCACTCCGGAAAAAGATATCGCTCTGGAGAAATCGCTCATCGCTGACGAGAAGGAGCGCGCGGAACACCTGATGCTGGTCGACCTCGGCCGCAACGACATCGGACGCACGGCAAAGCCGGGCAGCGTGCTCGTCGCCGACTTCATGCATGTGGAACGCTATTCGCATGTGATGCACCTGGTCAGCAGCGTGGAGGGACAGATCCGCGACGACCGCGACGCCTTCGACCTCGTTTCGACCGCGTTCCCCGCCGGCACGCTCAGCGGCGCGCCGAAGATCCGCGCCATGGAGATCATCCACGAGCTCGAACCCGGTCCGCGCGGCTTCTACGGCGGCGCAGTCGGGTATTTCAGCTGCGACGGAAATATGGACCTCGCGATCACGATCCGTACGATCGAGGTGTCCGGCAGCCGCCTGAAAGTGCAGGCCGGATGCGGCATCGTGGCGGACTCCGTGCCGGAGATGGAATATCAGGAAACATTGAACAAGGCGCGTGCGCTCTTCAAGGCCGTGGAATTCGCGCAGAAAGGCTTCAAATCATGATCTTCATGCTCGATAACTACGATTCGTTCACCTACAATCTGGTGCACATGCTCGCGAAGACCGGCCAGCAGATCGTCGTGAAGCGCAACCGCGACGTCACGCCCGCCGAAGTCCTCGAAATGAATCCGCAGGCGATCATCCTGTCGCCCGGCCCCGGCCGTCCGCAAACCGCCGGATGCATGATGGACCTGATCGCCGCCGCGGCTGGCAAGGTCCCGATGCTGGGCGTCTGCCTCGGACACCAGGCGATCGGCGCGCATTTCGGCGCGAAAGTCGTCCATGCGAAATCCATTATGCACGGCAAGACCTCGGCGATCCGCCACGACGGACAGGGCCTGTTCAACGGCCTGCCCCAGGGATTCAGCGCCGTGCGCTACCACTCGCTCGCGCTCCTCGTGTCCAGCATCCCGGAATTCATGACCGTGAGCGCGAAAACGGACGACGGCGAGATCATGGGCGTCCGCGTCATACCGGAAGGCGGCGCGGTGATCGAGGGCATCCAGTACCACCCCGAATCCATCATGAGCGAATTCGGCTTGAAACAGATCAACAATTTCTTACGGGAGGCGGGGCTCTTATGCTGAACAAGGCACTGAAAAAAGTCATGGCGGGCGGCGTGCTGACCGAATCCGAAAGCGCCGCGATGGTCGATGCCATCGCCAACGGAGAAAACCCGACCGCGGCCGCCGGACTCCTCACCGCGCTCTCCCTGCGTGGCGAAAGCGTATCCGAAATGACCGGAGCCGCCGGATTCCTGCGCGACCAGATGCTCGGCGTGGACGCCGGCGACTGCGCGGACATCGTCGGGACCGGAGGCGACGGCGGACGTTCCTTCAATATTTCCACCACGGCTTCCTTCGTTGCGGCGGGCGCGGGCGTCCGCACGGCGAAACACGGCAACCGCGCTGTCTCCGGCAAATGCGGCGCGGCCGACGTGCTGGAGGAGCTCGGCGTGAAGCTGAACGACACCCCCGAATCGCTGGCAAAAAGCATTGATAAAAACGGAATCGCGTTCCTTTTTGCGCGGAATCTGCATCCGGTGATGGCAAAGGTCGCCCCCCTGCGCCGCGACCTCGGAATCCGCACGATCTTCAACCTCGTCGGTCCGCTCGCGAACCCCGCGAAGGCCGTGTACATGGTCGTCGGCGTCTGCCACGAACGCCTCGTCCTGCCGTTCGCGGAAGTCCTGCGGAACCTGGGCGTGCGGAACGGCTTCGTGGTGCACAGCGAGGACGGCCTCGACGAGATCTCCAGCCTTGCCGTCACGCATGCCGCCGCGCTTTCGCCGGACGGGATCCGCGAGATTACGCTCGACCCGAAAGATTTGCTGGCTGATTCCGCTTTGTATGAAGGCACCCTCGCGGGCGGCGACAAGACGGAGAACGCCCGCATCCTGATGGACATTCTCTCCGGACGCGACCGTACTGCGAAGCGCGGAGCCGTGCTCCTGAACGCTGCCGCGATCATCTGCGCCGCCGGATTGGGCGACTCTATCAAGGCGTGCATCCCGCTCGCGGAGGAATCCATCGACTCCGGTGCGGCGCTGGACAAACTCAAAAGGATCAGCGCATGAAACGGGACATCCTGAACGAGATCGTGGAGCGGAACCGTCCGGCGCTCGAACAAAAAAAACAGGACGTGCCGTTCGAAGAAGTCGCGGCGCTGGCGGCGGACGCCCCGGAACGCGCAAGCTTCGTGGAAGCGTTTCGAGGGCCCGGCATCCACGTGATCGCCGAGCTCAAGAAGGCGTCGCCGTCGAAAGGTCTGATCCGCGAAAACCTGGACGTCCCTGTGCTGGCGAAAGCGTTGAAGGACGCCGGAGCCGCGGCGCTCTCCGTGCTGACCGAACCCTTCTATTTCAAGGGCGGACTCGAAAATCTGCGCCTGGCCTCGGAAACAGTCTCCATCCCGCTTTTGAGGAAAGACTTCATCTTCGACACCTACCAAATCCTTGAGGCGAAGGCGAACGGCGCGTCCGCGATCCTGCTGATCGCCGCCATGTTGAACGCCGGCGAGTTCAAACGTCTGCTGGATTTCGCGCATCGGTACGGGCTTGCCGTGCTCGGGGAAGCCCACACGGAATCCGAACTGGAAGTCGCCTCGGCCGCCGATCTGGTCGGCGTGAACGCCCGCGACCTGAAGACGTTTTCGACCTCGCTGGAGCGTTCCGCCGAACTGATCGCCACGCTCAAATCCTGCGGAAAGCCGGTCATTGCCGAGAGCGCCGTCCGCACGCATGAGGACATCCTGATGCTTCAGAACGCGGGCGCGTCCGGCTTCCTGATCGGCGAAACTCTCATGCGCGCCGCCGATCCCGGCGCGAAACTGAAGGAGCTGCTGCAATGCTGCTGAAGATTTGCGGGATCACGCGGCCCGAGGACATGGCAGCCGCGGAACACGCCGGAGCCGAATACACGGGAATAATCCTGGTGCCCGGCACGCCGCGCTTTGTCCCGCGCGAACGCATCCCTGAGCTCATGGCGGCGGCACGCTGCAAGAAGGTCTTCGTCGTGCGCGATATGCCGCTCTCCGAACTCAACAGGCTGATCGCGGAGTTCCGCCCGGACGCCGTCCAGCTCCACGGAAACGAATCCGCCGATTACGCCCGGTCCGTGACCGGCGCGGAGGTCTGGAAGGCATTCAACCTGAACTCGGAGGCCGCGCTCGCCGAGGCGGATGCGTTCCCCTGCGCGACGATCGTGGCGGATTCCGGCGGAGGCACGGGGCGCCCCTGCCGATGGGACCTCGCCACCAGCCTCGCATCCGTCCGCCCGGTCTTCCTCGGCGGCGGGATCACGCCGGACAACGTGCGCGAGGCTGTTGCACAAGTTCACCCCGCGGGGATCGACGTTTCGAGCGGCGTGGAGTCCGCGCCCGGCATCAAAGATCATCTTCTCATCCGAAAACTATCTGAAAGGATTTCGATATGAACACACACTACGGCATCTACGGCGGCCAGTACGTCGCCGAGACCCTGACCGGGGCGCTCCGCGAACTGGAGAAAGCCTATTTCGACGCAAAACAGGATCCCGCATTTCAGGCGGAGCTCGACGATCTGCTCGCAAACTACGTCGGGCGCGAATCCCCGCTGTATTTCGCGAAACGCCTCACGGAGCACTGCGGCGGCGCGCGCATCTACCTCAAACGCGAGGATCTGAACCACACCGGCGCGCACAAGGTCAACAACACCATCGGGCAGGCCCTGCTCGCCCGCCGCATGGGCAAGAAACGCCTGATCGCGGAGACCGGAGCCGGGATGCACGGCGTGGCCACGGCCACCGTCGCCGCGCTTTTCGGCATGGAGTGCGAGGTCTTCATGGGCGAGGTCGACGTGGCGCGCCAGGCCCCGAACGTGGACCGCATGCACGCCCTCGGCGCGAAGGTGCGTTCCATCAAGGAAGGTTCGCGCACGCTGAAGGACGCCATGAACGCCGCCCTCCGCGAGTGGACCGCCACCAGCAAAGAGACGTTCTACCTGATCGGCACGGCCGCCGGCCCCTACCCCTACCCCATGATCGTGAAGGATTTCCAGTCCGTCATCGGCAAGGAGACGCGCCGCCAGTGCCTCGACCGTCTCGGTCGCCTCCCCGACGAGGTCGTCGCCTGCGTCGGCGGCGGCAGCAACGCCATCGGCATGTTCGCCGGATTCCTCGACGATCCGGGCGTGCGGCTGGTCGGTGCGGAGGCGGGCGGACTCGGCATCGAATCCGGCATGCACGCGGCGAGCATCAACGGCGGCCGCGTTGGCATCCTGCACGGCATGAAGGCGTATTTCCTGCAGGACAAAAACGGCCAGATGCTGGACACGCACTCGGTCTCCGCCGGGCTGGATTATTCCGGCGTCGGCCCGGAACACTGCTTCCTCGCGGACACGAAGCGCGCGCACTACACCGTGGTGACCGACGAGGAGGCCGTGGCGGCGTTCGACCTGCTCTGCCGCCTGGAGGGCATCATCCCAGCGCTCGAAAGCTCGCACGCCGTGGCGCAGGCCGTGAAGGACGCGCCCGCGCTCGGCCCGGACGGCGTCATCGTGGTCAACCTCTCCGGCCGCGGCGACAAGGACATGGACAACATCAAACAGTACAAGGTGAATCATGGACAGAATCTCTGATATCTTCGCATCGAAAAAGCCGCTCGTCGTCTTCACGACCGCAGGGTATCCCGACCCCGCGCGCAACGAGGAGGGCATCGCCGCAGCCATCGAAAACGGCGCGGACATCATCGAGCTCGGCGTGCCGTTCTCCGATCCGATGGCGGACGGCCCGGTTATTGCCGCCGCGTCCCAGCAGACCGCCGAACGCGGATACAGCATCAACGACGTGCTTGCGCTCGCGGGCCGCATCCGCACGAAATATCCGCGCGTCGGCATCATCCTCTTCAGTTACATGAACCCGATGCTGCACTACGGGTACGACGCGCTTTGCGTCGAGCTCGCGCGCATCGGCATCGACGGCATCCTCCCGGTCGATCTCCCGCTGGAGGAACGCGACGAACTGCTCGGCCCGTGCCGCGCGAACGGCCTGCACATGATCCCGCTCGTGTCGCCGCTGACCCCGCCCGAACGCATCCGCGAGATCGTGGACGGCATGACCGGATTCGTGTACTACATCAACGTCGCGGGCGTGACCGGGGCGCGCCGCGGGCTCCCCGCTGATTATCCCCAGCTCATGAAACAGGTAAAGAGCCTGACCTCGCTCCCCGTGGCGTCCGGGTTCGGCATCGCGGACGCGGAGACGGCAAAGGAAGCTGCGGAATACGCCGACGGCGTGATCTCCGGTTCCGGCTTCGTGAAAGCATTGAGCGCAGGCGTGAAGGAAGCCGCCGACTTCGTGCGGACGCTCGCCACCGCGATCGACTGATTCGCAGTCCATATATAAAAAAGATAATTTCCAGCCGTCTTCCCCTGCCCCTCGGCTCGGGAAGGCGGCTTGATTTTGTCTGCTTCCATGCTATATTTTTCCCTAAAACGGAATACGACGAACTTTTTTCAAGGGAAAAGATGCATGAAACATCTGGTCGTTTATGTGCATGGGAAAGGCGGCAGCGCCAGCGAGGCGGACCACTACAGGCCGCTTTTCGACGGGCGTGAGGTCGTCGGATTCGACTACCGGGCGCAGACGCCGTGGGAAGCGCGCGAGGAGTTTCCGCGTTTTTTTGAACATTTGCGTTCGAATTGCGATTCGCTGACCCTGATCGCGAACAGCATCGGCGCGTTCTACTCCATGACCTCGCTTTCCGCCCGGCACGCCGACCGCGCGCTGTTCATCTCGCCCGTCGTGGACATGGAACGCCTGATCTCGGACATGATGGCGCGCGCGAACGTCACGGAAGATGAACTCCGCGCAAAAAAAGAAATCCCGATCGGCTTCGGCGAAACGCTGTCATGGGACTGGCTCTGCGACGTGCGCGAGCATCCGCTTCTGTGGACCGTCCCGACCAGCATTCTGTACGGCGGCCGCGACTTCCTGACCCCGCCCGAAACGATGTCCGCATTCGCCGCCCGGATCGGCGCACAGCTCACGGTCATGCCCCGCGGCGAACACTGGTTCCACACCCCGGAACAAATGGACTTCCTCGACCGCTGGCTCCGCGAATCCTCCCCCTGCCCCTGACCCGCGATCCGGCGAATTTTTTTTCGCGTTATGGCATTGTAAATACCGGGAAATATGGTATATTAGTCTGAACCGACATCGGTTGCCACGGTCGCTGGCGTGGTCATGACCTCATCATCCCCGAAAGGAAGAACGACAATGTCTGACGCCAAACTGCACGTCATGGATCACCCCCTGATCCTGCACAAGATCTCCATGCTCCGTTCGAAAGACACGAACACGAAGGATTTCCGCGAGCTCATCAACGAGATCGCCCTGCTGATCGGCTGCGAGGCCACGCGCGACCTGCCCGTGACCGAATGCTCCGTGACCACCCCTGTCGCAGAAGCTGCCGGATACCGTCTTCGGCACGATGTGAAAGCCGCGTCAGGAACAAAAAAGAACGACCGCCTCTTCAGCACGCAGCAACCCCCGTACATTCATTCTAACACATGAGGAGATTGGAGCTCCGGCTCCTGTTGCCGTTTTTGTTCTTTTGATGCTCAGATTATCGAACAATTATTTGCATGTTATACTAAAAAAAAGAACTGTTTTGTTCCTGGCGCTTGAAAACAGTTCATACGCAAGTATATTTCTTCACAACGATCATATACTCAACAATAACAGCCATAACAGGCGACTTTAAAGAGGAGAACATATTGTGAGTTATTACAGATTGCGAATGCAGTGGAATCCGAACGAGAATGACAACACAACTTACCCCTCCAGATTAAGGCGTTTTATTGATGCCACAAATCTCATTGGAATCAGAGAGTCTATCTTCTCTGATGATTTCGAATTGTTTGCAAGGGATGTCCGAAAAGGAGATGTTATTCTGGTCCTTGACCACCAATCTAAACCATTCGTTCTGACAGAAGCAGCGGATAATGATATTGTAGACCTTCCCAGTGAAATACACAAAATTCCACTTCCAGCATCATTGCGCATTTCTGGTCCTGCAAGATGGATAAAAACAGCGCGACGCGTAAAAATCATCAGCTGGTTTAATGGCGAAAAAGAGTTTCTGTTGAAAAAATATGCAGTTTCTTCTGATTCTTGGGGATGGGAGACTTTTTCTAAAGTTGTACATTTTGAGAATCAGGTGTTTATCAGATGTTGGCTTGACCTGGAAGAAGCTGTTAATTCCCATCCTTCAGGAACAAGTCCCCGGATTCTTCATGGAGCAACAAGGAATACTCAAAACTCTTTGAATTTGAGCAACATTTCGCCTCTCAAAGGCACAAGAAACAGATTGACTCCTGATACAACAGATAATACTCCACATCCAAAGTCATCCTCCTCATCCGCCATCTCGTTGCCAGTTGAAGAAATGGCGAACCTTCTTCGCAATGTAAAAAACCTCATCCTTACGGGCGCGCCCGGTACGGGAAAAACATTTTTAGCGAAAAAGATCGCGTGTGCAATTACCGGCGATTCTGAGGAAAACCCTTCTCATGTTGGTTTTTGTCAATTCCATCCTTCATACGACTATACAGACTTTATTGAAGGTCTTCGTCCTGTTCATTCGAAAAATGGTAATATCGGATTCGAACGCCAGGACGGAGTTTTCATGGCATTTTGCAGGGAGTGTTTGCTTTCAGAGCATAAAGAAAATCAGAACGAGCCTCAAGCACAATCCGATCAAGATAGTTTTAAGGAATCATGGAATAGATTATTAGATTATCTGAAAGTAAAAAAAGATATGCGAGTAAAAACTCTAAATAATAAAACCTTTATTCTCGGTTTAAACAGAGGAAAGAATGGATTGGCAAAGTATATTTATAAAACGAAAGAGGAAGAAAAAACTCATTCCCCCCGTGAAATGCGTCCTTTTTTCAGCTATGAACAGCTTTACAACGTTTACCGTGGTTTGCCGGGAGTACCAAATCGCGGGCACGACAATTATCGCAAAGCTATCATCAAAATGATGAAATCGGATTTCGGCCTTAAAGACTATGAAGAAATGGCTCATTCTGACATGCCGAATAAATCTCAGAAATATGTTTTCATCATTGACGAGATCAACCGTGGCGACATTGCGAAAATCTTCGGAGAACTATTCTTTGCCATTGACCCCGACTATCGCGGGCCGAAAGGAGCAATACGAACTCAATATGCTAACCTCAATCAAAAAGACAAGATTTTCAAGGACGGGAAATTCTATGTTCCGGAAAATGTCTATATCATCGGTACGATGAACGACATTGACCGGAATGTGGAAAGCATGGATTTCGCCATCCGGCGCCGTTTTTCCTGGGTTGAAATCTTGCCCGAGAATACGATCGGCATGCTTTTCGATAAGGGAAAGGGAATTCCGGATTATGCGGAAGCAGCGAAAAAAGTCATGACGGCAATCAATGCGGAGATAAAAAAGGACGATCTCGGTCCTGAATATCAGTTGGGCGCGGCGTATTTTCTGAAACTCAAAGATTACAACGGCGATTTTAAGCAGCTTTGGAATAACAATGTCATGCCACTCCTTAAAGAGTACTTTCGAGGCAGAGAGGATGCAAAAGAACGGATGAAAGCATTGGATGACGCATGGACAAACAGCATTCCAAGGGTAAAAAAATAAAACATGTCCCGTCTTTTTTTGAGATTACTCATTCACAAACATAACAACTGTACAACCAGAGTTCAGATCCGACGTAACACAATATGGGATCCGCGATGAAACTGATCGTTCTTTCTGACTGCAAAGCAAAAGAATTATCCGAGTTCGGATTGTCTCCCGAAGACGCAAAAAAACTTGCGAAATATTCTGACAAACCTCTTTTGAAATTGAGCAAAACGATTCCAGGTCTACTGATCTTTCCCGACAGGATCGGTCAGTACGGAGATCGAACGGAAGGCGATTATTTATTTAAGATCGAAAACGACAACCGTATCAGGGCCGGAAAAGTCGCCGGATTTTTCGGAACCGGCGACATCCAGATTCAAATCCGTTCCCAGTTCGACGAGGATACGCCCGCTCAATTTTTCTTTCGCTACATGATCCGAAATATTCTGGATATATATCTGCTTGATCTTCCGACAGGTTCCGGTCCGGAAGAAAGCAGGACTCTTCTGATATGTCTTTTTCCTTATTTTCTCAAACGAGCTCTCGCTCAGGGAATTTTTCGGACATACCGAACTCTTGAGCGGAATGATGACCATCTTCGCGGGGCAATAGACATCCTACGTCATCTTCGCCTCAACTCGCCGTTCTGTGGGAAAATTGCATATCGGACACGAGAGCATTCGGGGAACAATCCGCTCACCCATCTAATCCGACATACGATTGAAGCGTTGCGGATGGACCCGCGCGGATTGATGCTCCTGCAGGCAAATGAAAGCATCCGCATGGCAGTCAGGACGATTGTCGAGCTCACCCCCGATTTCAACCAAAGGAATTTACCGAAGGTAATCGCAAAAAATCTTCGCCCCGTTTGCCATCCTTATTATACAGAACATGCAAGTCTCCAAAGCATCTGCATGAAAATCCTGCTTCATGAAAAAGACACTTGCGGCCAATTCGCAAACATGCTCGACGGCATTGTCTTCAGACCTGACTGGCTTTGGGAGGAATATCTAGCAAAGTTGCTTGCCAATGCGCGTAACAAGTTCCAACACGGAGAAAATAACAGCCCGGATCCTTTGAAATCAATCCCGCTTTACAGGGACAAAAGCAAAACGATTACCCCCGATTTCTTTTCGTCAAATATCGTTATAGATGCGAAATACAAAAGTGGAGTAGACATGGAGAAAAAAGGGATTCCAACTGTCCCGTCGGTAGATAAAGACGACAGGAACCAACTGATAACTTATCTTCACGTCCGCAAGGCGGACACCGGATTTCTGATCTACCCGTGCAACAAGGTCGAAAAAACGACGATCCTGTTCGAAGACGGGGGCACTGGCAAACTTTATTGCGGATCTGGCAATCACTGTGAAGATGGCGGATTGATCGGTTTTATTCAGTTTGCAATTCCGAAAGGAGCTGTTTCATTTGAGGATTTTCAATCAAAAATCAGAAAATCCGAGGAGGAATTGATTCGAATAGTGGATGCCCATAGCAAACAAACCTATTCATGACCTTTAGAGGAAAGATATTATTCTGAAAGAATCAAACACTTTTCCGTCGGATCTCAACCGGGTAAAAATGGTCAAGATAGACAGAAGACGATAAAACAAGAATAATAGTCTTTTCTGGTCGGACATCGTAGGATAAGCTTTCCACGATTTTAAAGAAAAAAGACTCCCGAGGTTGACATTGAAGGAAGTATGTGATACAGTATTTCGGAACAGTTTTTACGCACGTTTATATTATACAGGGGATTTCAGTCGGTGTGAATAGACAACCACTTTTATCCGTCGTGATCCCGGCGCACAACGAGGAAGAGTATCTTCCGTCGTGCCTGGAAGCCGTGAAGCGCGCGGCGGCTGCCCTGCGTTCTTCATGCAACGCCCCTGACGCGGCCGCCCTGCCCGACGGCGAGTCAGGCGGCATGGAGATCGTCGTAGTCGCGAACCGGTGCACGGACCGGACAGAGGAGATCGCGGAACGCTTCGGCGCGGTCGTCGTGCGGAACGATGCGCGTAGCATCTCGCAGGTGCGAAACGCCGGAGTCCGGGCGTCGCACGGCGGGATCGTCGTGACGGTCGACGCGGACAGCGTAATGTCGGAAGGCGCGTTATGCGAGGTCGTGGAACTGCTCGGCAGCGGCAAGTTCATCGGCGGCGGCACGCCCGTCCGGTTCAGTCGGATGTCCCTCGGCATCTTCTGTTCGGCGCTGTACGTGGCATGGAACCTGATCCCGGTCATGATCCGGAACAAGGCGGCGCTGTCCGGCGGCATGTTCTGGTTCCGCAGGGAGGATTTCGACCGGATCGGCGGCTTCGACGAATCGCTCGTGAGCCTGGAGGACATGGATTTCGCCGCGCGCCTGCACAAGCTCGGCTTGAGCGTCGGAAAGAAGTTCGGCACGCTGAAACGGTCGCACATCGTGACCTCGAGCCGGAAATTCGACACCTTCGGCGACTGGTATCTGATCCGCAACCGCAAGCTCACGAAACGCATCTTCACGGGCCGGGACCGTCAGGCGGCGGACAAATTCTACTACAACGTCAGGGAGGAGGACAAGTCCTCCACGTGAGTTGTGCCGTGCTCCGCGACGGCACAGAAACGTCCCCCTGCTCCAACACGCCTCACCCCAGGGCCACGTCGAGCGCTATCATCAGGGCGAATCCGACGGCGAACGAGACGACGCCCCAGTCGGAGTGCCTGCCCGCGGACATCTCCGGGATCAGCTCCTCGACGACCACATACAGCGTCGCGCCAGCAGCGAAGCTCAGCAGATACGGCATGGCAGGGACGATCAGCCCCGCGGCGGCCACGGTCAGCGCGCCGAAGACCGGTTCCACGACACCCGACAACCCGCCGTACAGAAACGATCTTGTGCGGCTTTTCCCCTCGAAATGGAGCGACATGGAGATGATCGCGCCCTCGGGGAAATTCTGGATGGCGATGCCGATCGACAGCGCCAGCGCGCCGCCCGCCGTGATGTCGTCCGATCCGGAGAGAAGTCCAGCATAGACCACACCCACGGCCATTCCCTCCGGGATATTGTGCAGCGTCACGGCCAGTACCATTTTCGCCGTGCGCGAAAGACGGCTCGCCGGCCCCTCGGGGCTGGTTGTGTTCATGTGTAGGTGCGGCGTCAGGTGGTGTCCAGCAACAGCAGGAACATGATCCCGAGCAGGAATCCGGTCACGGCGGGAAGAAACGAGAGCCATCCCTGCTTGCCGGACTGTCCATGGCGGGGGTCAGCAGGCTCCACACGGACGCCGCCACCATCACGCCCGAGGCGAATCCGGTCATGACGCACTGCAATGTGTCGTTCAGCGCCCGCCGCATGAAGAAAACACAGCCCGCCCCCGACCGTCCCGGCCAGAGGGATCTGCAGTCCCACTATGACATCGTGCATATCCGACGCTCCTTTTTTCGTTTCCGTTTGGATTTAATATAGCATGGGCTCCGCCCGGAAAACAACCCGCAAACGTAAACTCTGGCTGTTTCCGCTTCTGCGGCATCGTCATTGTCGTCTCTTGATTTTTCCCTCTTGTGCGGTATATTATTTAAAAACATTCAGTCGAAACCATGGATTGCAACGAATGAAAATCGCATTAGTCCTCAACCGTTTTTATCCCGAAGTGGGTGGCGCGGAAACCAACCTCTATTTTCAGGCGAAGGAACTTTCAAAACGCCATAATGTTACCGTGTTCACACCGAGACGTCTTCCCGAGACCCCGAAAAAAGAGACCATCGAATCATTCACTGTCCATCGCCTGCTGGATATCAGGAACCGTCTCCCGAACATCGGGCGCGACACGTTCATGCCGGGCATCTTTTTCCGGATCCTTTTCGGCAGTTTCGACACAGTGATGGCCTTCCCTGCCCTGAACCACAACAACATGCTGGCGCTGATCGCGTCGAAGATCCGGCGCATCCCGTTCATCCTCTGCTCGTTCGACCTGCTGGACTATGCCGAGATCCAGGAAAGGACCGGAACGATCGATCCGCATTGTCTGGAGCGCTACACGCCGAGCCGGACGAGGCAGTATCTGTTCAGGAAATGCAGCCATATTTTCGCGATCTCGAACCGGGAAATGGACGTGTTCCGGCGCTATAATCCTCACGTTTCCTTCTCCCCGGTCCCCGTGGAGACCTCGGAATACGAGGCCGACATCGACCGGGCGGCATTCCGGAAGCGCTACGGCATCGCCGAAGACGCGATGGTGTTCCTTGTGCTCGGCCGCGTATCCCGAATCAAAGGACAGGACATCGCCGTCAAAGCGTTCATCGAGGCAACGGCAAAGATGCCCGGCTCCATTCTCGCAGTCGTCGGCCGCAGCGATTACGAACCGGATTTCCTCGAGGGGATGAAGTCGGCAATCCGCGAAGCGAAACTCGAAGACCACGTCATCTTCACCGGCATGATCCCGCGCGCCGATGTGATCGGGTTCCTGAAGACCTCGGACGTGATGCTCGCTCCGGTCCGCTTCATGAACTCCGGCGCGGTGATCGTGGAGTCGTGGGCGGCAGGTACGCCCGTCATCCAGAGCGATGCGGTCGATCCCGATCTGATTGACCAGGGCGTCAACGGATGGAGATTCCGTTCGGAGCAGAGCGGCGAACTGTCGGAACGCCTCGTAGAGAGTTATGAAAAGCGCGCGCAGTTACCGGAAATGGGATGGAAAGGACGCGAAAAAGTCCTTGCCGGTTTCACTTACCCCAAGCTGATCTCCATTTACGAAGAGACCATCGCCGGGCTGTGATCCGTCATCCGAAAAGAAGCCAGCTCGAACACGTCCATATCCCGCACCTCGCGAAATCGCGCGATTTCCGCTTGATTTTCGGCTGAAGTCTGCTATAGTAACCTGTAGTATTTCGCACGCATCAACAATCCAAACAAGTCCCCTCCCCCTCATTGCAGTCGGGACTCGACAAGGAGTTTTCCATCATGGCACAGCAGAGAAAGCCGCTCATCACCCACATGTTCACCGCGGATCCGTCCGCTCACGTCTTCGACGACAAGATCTACATCTACCCGTCGCACGACATCCCGCACGACGGCGAGGACAACGACAACGGCGACGAATACCAGATGGAGGACTACCACGTCTTCCGCATGGACAGCGAGACCAGCGATCCGGTCGACTGCGGCCTCGCGCTGTCGCAGTACGACGTGCCGTGGGTCAGCACGCAGATGTGGGCGCCGGACGTGGCGTTCAAAAACGGCAAATACTACCTCGTGTTCCCCGCCCGCGACAAGGACGGCAATTTCCGCCTCGGCATCGCGATCAGCGACAAGCCGGAAGGCCCGTTCAATCCCGAACCGGAGTGCATCAGGGGCAGTTTCAGCATCGACCCGTGCGCGTTCCCGGACGACGACGGCAAGGTGTACATGTGCTTCGGCGGCCTCTGGGGCGGCCAGCTCGAGAAATACCGCACCGGCAAGTTCGACCCGAACGGCACGGAGCCCGCGAAGGACGAAAACGCCGTCTGCCCGAAGATCGCCCTCATGAAGGACAATATGCTCGAATTCGCCGAGACACCGCGCGACATCGTGATCCTGGACGAGGCCGGCGCGCCGATCAAGGCGGGCGACGAGGACCGCCGCTACTTCGAGGACCCGTGGATGTTCAAGTACGACGGCAAGTATTATTTCACCTACTCGACCGGCACCACGCACTACATCGTCTACGCCGTGGCGGACAACCCGTACGGGCCGTTCACGTATCAGGGACGCATCCTGGAGCCCGTGCTCGGCTGGACCACGCACCATTCCATCCTGGAGTACCACGGCAAGTGGTATCTCTTCTACCACGACTGCGAACTCTCGAACGGCATCAACCACCGTCGCAACGTGAAGTTCACGGAGCTGAATTTCGACGCCTCGGGCAAGATCATCACGATCTTCCCCTACAAGTGATCCGAAGCTGACAAGCCCGATCCCGGCGCCCCTCCGAATGACCGGCGGGGCGCTTTTTTTGCGCCCCGACGCCTGCCCTGCCCCTCCGCTCCGGTGCGTATTACCGTTTCCGGTTGCGGGAAATGACCACGCAGATCAGGATCCCCCAGAACAGGAAGAAGACCGTCGAGGCGATGAAGACCGGAAGCCAGCCGATGGTGAAGACCAGCGTCAACGCCAGCGCCGTCACCATGCCGCCGCCCATGAAAGGTTCGTGGAGCAGCTGTTTGTAGCCGAACGCCGCGGCCGCTTCGGTCTTGTTCTCCGGGTCCACGGTACGCAGCAGCAGGAGTCCGGTCGCCGTGACGCCGAGCGACTGCCCGAAATCGGCGATGGCGCGTTCGAACCAGGCGTCGCGGAAGAGTTTCGGCGCGACGAACAGCACCATCAGCACCGACAGCACCGTGCCCGAAGCGATCAGGACGAGCAGAGGCAGCCAGTTTTGCAGCACCACTTCGATGCGGATCGTGGCAATGGCGGACACCACGAGGAAATCCAGTGAAGCGCCGGAAATGCGTTTCATCTGGGTTCCGTCGATCAGGGGCGCGATGCGAAGTCTCTGGAATACATTTTGAATGATAAGCCCGCCGATCATGCACAACGGGAAGAGCGGGAAACCGGAGAAGATGCGGACGGATGCCTCGGGGAAGAGCAACGTCTCCAGCGACCGGAAACCGAAGAGGATCGCGTAGCCGATCGCGACGGCGACGCCGATCAGCGCGCAGTGCCACGCCAGCGAGTCGATGGAGTCGCACAGCACCGTCTGGCGTCCGGCGGCGGGCTGTTCCCTGCGGCGGTAGATCCCCCTCAGATGAAGCCGGTCCATCTCCTCCAGCGGGTGGAAATCATGGACGTAGCCGCGGCGGTTCGCCCAGTTGACCAGAACCATGCCGATGATGATCGCGAGGATCATGCCGGTGGTGGCGACGGTGTACCCCAGCGCGATACCGTCGTTCCAGCCGTAGTTCTCGAACACGGCTGACATGCCGCCAACCGTGCCGTGTCCGCCCTGGAACCCGATCTCGAGCAGGTTGCCGAATGCCGGGGAAATGCCGAAGAGCGGCATCAGGACGAACCCGGTGAGTCCAAGTCCGATGACATACTGTCCCCAGGCGATGAACTGGCCGAAACAGAGCTGCGGGAACGCGATCGCGACCATCCGGGTCAGTCTGGGCGCAGTCACGCCGAGGAAGAGCGCCGCGAAGACCACGTTGATGAGGAACCCCGGCAGCCTGCCGATGGCGGCAAAGACTTCCGGGGAAATCAGTCTGGGGAAGACTTTGAAAACGGCAAGGGCGACTGCCCCGCCGATGATGGAGCTCGGGAGATAGAGTTTCTGCAGGAGCGGGATGAAGGCGCGCAGGACTTTCCCCACCACTAGAAACAGCGACAAAATACAGAAAACCAGTACGCCGGTCATGGATGCAGTCTTTCTGAATCGTTTGAATGAATTTTTCGGTTCGATCGGAAAGCTATAAAATAATCGCTGTTTCGGGAAATGTCAAGATGAGGTCGTTCCTTCCTGCGAGAAAAATCGGCTTTTTGAAGAGATGTGACATAGCGGATCATCTCTTTTCCGTTTGCTTTTTGTCCGCGGGCAGTTTGAATCAAAATGGAAAAGCCGTTTCCGCCTCGAACAAGGGGAAACGGCTTGATGTTTTTCGCGAAGAAAAACGAATCGCGGGATATTACTTTCCGTTGACGAGCACTTCGGCGATCTGAACGGCGTTCAGGGCGGCGCCCTTCAGAAGCTGGTCGCCGCTGATGAAGATGTCGAGGCCGCGCTTGTCGTCGCGGGAGATATCCTGACGGATGCGGCCGACGAGTACGTCGTACATGCCGGTGGCTTCCATCGGCATCGGATAGACCTTGTTCTCGGGATCGTCGCGGAGCTGGACGCCGGGCGCCTTGGCGAGGATTTCGCGGGCTTCTTCGGGCGTGATCTCGTTCTCGAATTCGAGATTAATGGACTCGGAATGGGCGCGCATTACGGGGACGCGGACGCTGGTGCAGGAGATTTTCACGTTCGGGAGGTGCATGATCTTGCGCGTCTCGTTCACCATCTTCATTTCTTCCTTGGTGTAGCCGTTCGGCTGGAAAACGTCGATGTGGGGGAAGAGGTTGAACGCGATCTGCTGCGCCATGACCTTGACCTCGGCGGGCTTGCCTTCGAGGATCGCGCGGGTCTGCTCCATGAGTTCGTTCATCGCCTTCTGGCCGCCGCCGGACGCCGCCTGGTAGGTGGAGACGACCATGCGGCGGAGTTTTTTCGCCTGATGGAGCGGCCAGACCGGGGCGCACATGATGGCAGTGGTGCAGTTCGGGTTCGCGATGACGCCCTTGTGCAGGAAGACGTCGGCGGCGTTGACCTCGGGCACGACCAGAGGCACATCGTCCTCCATGCGGAACGCGCTGGAGTTGTCGATCATGACGGCGCCCGCGGCGGTGACGGCGGCGCGGAACTGTTTGGAAATAGACGCGCCGGCGCTGAACAGCGCGATGTCGACGCCCTTGAAGGAATCTTCGGTCATCTCTTCGACCGCGACGGTCTCGCCGTGGAATTTGAAGGTCTTGCCGACGGAACGCGCGGATGCGAGGAGTTTCAGGTTCTTGACGGGGAAGTTGCGCTTCTCAAGCGTGAGGAGCATTTCGACGCCGACCGCGCCCGTGGCGCCGGCGATCGCGACATTGACAGGATTCGCCATTGTTCGTTGGTCTCCAAATATCGTTAAAGTTGAGTTCGGGAACAAGTCCGGTAATAAGTATATCCAAATACTATACAGCCGATTTCGGGGTTTTTCAAGCACGGACCGAAGATTTCGGCAAAAAAGCCGCTGCTAACACCTGAAAAAATGTAAGCCGGCAAAAAAACACGCGTTCCCAGGATGCCTCGCGCCGAAAAAGCCTTTCCCCTTTTTTATTCTAACCGGCTTGCCTTTTCTGCTTGAAGAGGGTATATTGTTTTGTCTTATAATACCATCAACCTTGCTTTCCTTTTGAGGAGAACCAAACGATGAAAACAATGATCGCCTGCTGCGGACTGGACTGCGAAAAATGCGACGCCTATCTCGCCACGATCCACGACGACCAGGCGCTGCGCGAAAAGACCGCGAAACTGTGGTCCGAGCTGAACCACGTCACCATTTTGCCGGAAGACATCAACTGCGAAGGCTGCCGCGCCGACGGCGTGAAAACCTTCTTCTGCAGCAACCAATGCGAGATTCGCAAGTGCGCGCTGGGGAAAGGCTTTGCCACCTGCGGCGACTGCGACGAGATGGGAAGCTGCAAAACGGTCAAGGAA
>JBGUKB010000068.1:0-81690 GCA_045114235.1 Victivallales bacterium | reverse complement strand
GGTCATATAATCGACGATGCGGTTTCCAAGGTAGATTTGCGTATTCTCGTCCACCACCATGTCGGGAAATTCCGCCGGCAGTCCCGTATCCACCAGAATGACCTCGTCACCCGTGTCGATCAGATAGTTCTGAAGGCACGAGCGGTAGCGGACCTTCGCATCGAATTTTTCCGGCCCGTCTTCTCCGCCCAGAGCGAACGGCTGCGTCATGAAACCTTTCTCGTTGAATTTAACGGCCAAAATCTTCATGCTGGGAGTCCTTTCTTTTGTCGGGTGAGGGTGAAAATAAACAAAATTGTTTTTGTTGTTCTAAATCTGAAAGCAATATAACCGCCAAAAATAAAAAATCAAGCCCTCCCACTAAAAAAACCAAAAAAATTTCGGTGCGATACTGTCATTCGCAAGCCGGAAGAGGATCTTTTTCGGGGATTTCCTCCGGTTTGCCGGCGGCTGTCAACCGGAGCGTTACCCCGCCCCGGCGTCCTGAATATCTGTCAGGGGGATACGTTTTCCGGCGGCGCGTCCGCTTTTATAAGTTCAAGTTGCACGACCGCTTCCGCGGGGAGGACCTCGCCGCGGTAGGCCGTTCGTCCGTAGTCGCGGTGGAAATCGACCGCCAGACCGGCCTGGTCCGGCGCGAGCCCCGGGAACGAGAACGTGAACGTAAGGTCAGGGAATACGGGGAACGGCCCAAGGCGGACCGGGATGAGCGGCAGACGGTACAGATCGTAAGGAACCAGGGAGACCGTCTCCCGTTTGCCGTTGCAGACGACGTTTATTTCGCGCGGCTGTTCCGTGTAGAATGATGCCGTTACATAGGCATTCGGGTATTTGCTCAGGTCAATGCCCTGTGCGGAAAACGTCTTGGAGAACGTCACGCCGCCGTCAAGATTCGCCACCGACCAGCCGTCCAGATAGTTCGGGCCGTTGTCGTGCATCAGCAGCATGGAATCCGTTTCCAGACGCACGCCGTCCGGCCGCGTCAGCTTCGTCAGTCCGGGTTCGTACGCTTTTCGGTACGACGGATAGATGCCCCACACGAAATACACGCCCGCGAGCCACGCCAGACCGTATTTCAGCGGGATCCATAGGGGGGGATTCTTGATTCGGGGGCAGAAAGCGAGCCGTCTCATCCCGAAGACGTCCGTGACGAACAGCGCCGCGCCGATCGCGAAGAACGGGATGGCGGGGACGCGGAACCGTGCCAGCATGTAAAACGCGACGGTGGCAAACGCATACAGGAAGAGGAACAGATAGAGCAGAAGGTGTCCGGGATGATATTTCAGTTGGCGGAAATACAGGAAGAAGACGGCGAGCGCAAGGGCGATGAGGATTCCCGTGCGGAGCTTGCCGCACACACGGAAGATAGTGCTTCCTGTTGCGTTCACGCCCAGCTGGATGTTGTTCGGGATCTCGTGCGAATCGAAAAACAGGAAGAACTTTTCCGCCTGGAGCTGAAGGAACGCCATCGGCTCCGCGCGAAACCAGTCGAAAATGCGGCGCGGAATGGAATATTCGGATTCGTGGTCCATCCATTCGTCGTAGGTCGGCGGATACGGGATTGGCAGACCGCCGGGAGGGGATTCCGGATTGTTGCCGAGCGTGAGGACCGCGGGTCCGGCAGTCGACGGCCCGGACAGGGAATGTGTCGCAAGGGTGTTTCTGACGGCGAAAGGCAGCTGGGGCAACAGAATCGCGGCGAGGCAGAGAACCGCCGCCAGAACGGCCCTGCGGCGCGTGGAAAAGCGTTTCCTGCGCAGAGCCGTCCAGTACGCGAATCCCAGCGCGGGCAGGAAACACCAGGCGTTGCCGCGCGACAGGATCGCGAACGACAGGATCAGGCCCGCCGCCGCGAAGAATCCGGCGCGTCCGGTCTTCATCGCGCGCAGCGTGAAATACAACAGCAGTGTGAACCACATCGCCTGCTGGATCTCGATCAGCGCGTACGGCACGTAGAAAAACAGCATCGTGGAGAACGCACACAGGGCCGCCGCCACGAGTCCGGTCATGCGTGAGCGCAGCATCGCGCCGGTCAGTCCCGCGAACCACACGATGACGCCGACGCAGACCGACTGCGCGATGCCCACGCTCATGTATTCGGAGCGGAACAGGAATTTCACCGCCGGGAGGAAGACCGTGTAATAAAACGGCTGGTACACGAATTCCGCCGGGAATTGGCCGTTCAGGATGCCTCGGGACAGCGCATGATATGTCGCCATGTCCGTCACGTCCGGCGGATTGTACGCGAAGGGATCCGTATGGACGACCTCGACTGACATGATAATGCGGAGCACGACGGCGAGCAGGGCGAGCAGAGCCAGGACGACCGGGAAATATAGATGATTCCGGCGGCGCGCGGAGGCTTTGCCGGATGAGGGAACGGAGGCTGTTTTTGCCTTCGGCTTCATGCGCCGGTTTCCTCGCGGCGGAGACGCAGCAGCGTGCGGCAGAGTTCCAGGTCGGGACGGTACGTGATCTTCGGATTCGGGAAATCGTGTTCGACCGGGAACACGCGGACCGGGGCGAACCGTTCCATGACCTGCGCGTCGTCGGTGAAGACTTCGCCGGACGCGGCGGCGCGGCGGTAGGCATCCAGAAGCGGTTCGAAATGAAATACCTGCGGCGTTTCCGCCGTGCGGAGCTCGTCGCGCGGGACGGTCTCGCCGAGGAACCCCTCCGGGGTGATGCGCTTCACCGTTTCGGCGACCTTGCGGCATGCCATCGCGCCGCCGTGAAGCCGCGCGGCGTCCAGACACGCCAGCAGGAGTTCCAGGGTGAGCATCGGGCGTCCGGCGTCGTGGACCGCGGCGAGTTGAAAATGCGATTCGCCGAGATTTGCCGCCGCTTCGAGGGCGTTCAGGACGGACAGCGTCCGGGTCGCGCCGCCGTGCGTGAAATGAAGCGGTACGTCAGGGAGATATGTTTCCGCCGCGGCACGGAAATCCGCCTCGGCGGCAGTCGGAACAGATAAAATGATCGAACCGGGCGTCAGCACGGACGCGGCGGTGCGGATTGCATGAAGGAAAACCGGGATGCCGTCGAGCTCGGCGAAGAGCTTGGAGCCGCCGCCAAACCGGGTGGACGCTCCGCCCGCAGCGAGGATCAATACCGTATCGGAAACAGGATTCATCGTTTGCCTTCTCCTTGTCCGTTTATTTGAGATTAGCGTTCGGTCGGATATTTCGCACGCCGGTCGATCGCGACATCCAGGATGGCCTTCACGTTGGAGAGCGGGACACGGATCGCGGATTCGAGCCATTCGTCCAAATACAGTCCCGACGATATTTCCGCCTCGTACCCGATGGTCGAGATGCCGTGGTGGTCTGCCAGATAAAGCGCGCGTTCACAGTGGTCCCGCTGGGAGATTGTGATGAAGTCGTCGCATCCGAAGACGTCCCGCATGCGGAGGATCGAGTCGAGCGTGCGGAGTCCTTTGTTGTCGCCGATGATGGCGACCTCCGGTACGCCCAGCGCGACCAGTCCGCGCGTCATGGCGGGGATTTCGTTATAAAAACGTTCGGAATAGTCGGCTCCCGACACGACCAGTATTTGTACCTTGCCCGCGTGGTAGAGTTCCGCCGCCGCCAGGAGCCGCCCCGCGAGCACGGGACTGGGACGTCCATAGGAATATTCGGGACAACCAAGGACCATCCCGACCTTGCGGGCCGGGATGCCGTTCGCGGAGGAATAAATGCGCGCCGAAGTCTTGCCGACCAGCCATCCGGCGGTCAGGACTGCCTCCAGCGCGGCGATCAGGGCCGCCGCCGCCCAGAAGAGAACGGCTCTCCTGGTGCGGCTGATGCGGCAAACACGGCTCATACCGGTTTCAGGTTATACTTGGCGGCCATGCGTTCCAGCGCGGCGACCTGCTTTTCGCTGAGAACCTTGCCGGAGGCGTGCTGCTTGGCGAGCGAGGCGATGAAGTCGCGGTCGCTGAACGTGCGTCCGCGGCGGACCGTGGGTTCGTTCCAGCTTTCGAACGACTTGAACGCGTTCAGCAGGGCGTCGATCTGCGCTTTCGCGGCGGGGTTCTGCTCGGGGGCGGGCGTCGCGGGGGCGAGTTCGCCTTCGGGGAACTGTCCGGGGTACTTGCGGATGACGCGGAGGAGCGCGGCGATCTGCTTGGCGCTGAGCGTCTTGCCTGCCTTGTACTGCTTGCGGAGGGATTCCACGAACGCGGCGTCGTCGTACACGCGGCCGCGGATGCGTTCGGCCTTGTTCCACTTGACCTTTTCCGCCGCCTGGAATACCGCTTCCAGACGCGGATCGGCTTCGAATTTCGGGGTCTCGGCCTGTTCGGCCTGGCGTTCCCGGATCGCCTGCAGATGCGCGTTCAGTTTCGCCTGCGCGTCGTTGAGTTCGCCGGTGAAACCGTACTTCGCGGCGGCTTCCTCCAGGCCGGGGAGCTTGTCGCGGTACTTCGCCGCGATGGAGAGGAGGGCGTTCCACTGCTTGACCGTGACCGGGACGCCGGACTGCTTCTTGGAGACGACGGAGTTGAAGAAGGTCTTTTCGTTGAACGGGCGTTTCGCGCCGGGCTGGACGACCGGCTTTTCCCAGCCCTGGAATCCGGCGAGGATGCCGATGAGGGCCGCGGCCTTGTCGTCGTCCGGGGCGTCGGCGAACTTCGCGCCCTTGAGCCATTCGGAGAAGATACCGTAGAAATCGTGGAGCATGGCGGTCCATTCGACCTCGCCGTCCTCGACGTTGTCGAGCTTCTTTTCCATGTCGGCGGTGAATCCGACCTGGAAGAGCTCGGGGAGCGACTTCACGAGATAGTCGTTCACGCGGAATCCGAGTTCGGTCGGGATGAGCTTGCCTTTTTCGCGGTTCACGTACTTGCGGACCTGGATGGTGTTCACGATCGTGGCGTACGTGGACGGACGGCCGATGCCGTTGGATTCTAGTTCCTTGATGAGCGTGGCTTCGGAGTAGCGCGGGGCGGGCTCGGTGAACTTCTGTTCGGGCTTGCATCCGGCGAGATCGCAGTTCGTGCCGTTGCGGAGCATGCCGAGGAGTTCGGGATCGGGCGCGGATTCGTCCTGGTCGTCTTCCGCCGTGTGCGTTTCGTCCTTGATGTTGTAGACGGCGAGGAATCCGGGGAACTTGGTCACGGTCGCGGAGGAGCGGAATGAGAAGACGTGCGGCGCGGGCGCGGCGTTTTCCACGGTGACGGTGGTCGTTTCGAGCAGGGCCGGATTCATCTGGCACGCCACGAAACGGCGCCAGATCAGCGTGTAGAGTTTCAGCTGGGCCGGGTTCAGGAACGGACGGAGCTTGTCCGGGGTCAGGTTGACGTCGGTGGGGCGGATCGCCTCGTGCGCCGCCTGCGCGTTCGCCTTGGATTTGTAGATGTTGGGCTTCTGCGGGACATAGTCTGCGCCGAACGCCGCCTCGATATAGGCGCGGCACGCGGCCTGCGCTTCGATGGCGATGTTCACCGCGTCGGTTCTCATGTAGGTGATGAGGCCGACGGGGCCGTTGTCGAGCGTGATGCCTTCATAAAGCTGCTGCGCGGTCTGCATGGTCTGGTTCGCGGTGAACCCCATGGCGGAGCTGGCTGCCTGCTGGAGCGTGCTGGTGATGAACGGCGGCGGGGCGAACTTGCGGCGGGGCGTAGTTTCCAGATCGGCGATGCGCCAGGCGGAGGCATCGTCGATGAGCTTGCGAAGAGCTTCCGCCTGTTCCTTGTTCGCCACGTCGGCGTTTTTGCCGTCGACTTTCGCGAGTTTCGCGCGGAAGGAACGTCCCGGGGTGGTTTCCGGATGGAATAGCGCCTCGAAGATCCAGTATTCCTTCGGGATGAACGCCAGGATCTCGCGTTCGCGTTCGCAGACCAGGCGGAGCGCCACGGATTGCACGCGCCCTGCGCTGATGCCGCGTTCGATGCGCGACCACAGCAGCGGGCTGATCTGATAGCCGACGATGCGGTCGAGCACGCGGCGCGCCTGCTGGGCGTCCACGCGGTTCATGTCGATTTCGCCGGGCGATTGGAATGCGCGGTTGATGGCGCTGCGGGTGATCTCGTGGAAGGAGACGCGGTGGAAGCGCGCCTTCTTGTTGATCTTGCGCAGGACTTCCTGAAGATGCCAAGCGATGGCTTCCCCTTCGCGGTCAGGGTCCGACGCCAGATAGATGTCTTCCGCGCTCTTCGCGGCGGTCTTGAGTTCGCCGAGGTTGTGTCCGCGCGCCTTGCTTTCCTCGTACTGCGGCGCGAAATTGTGCTCGATGTCCACGCCGAACGAGTTTTCGGGCAGGTCGCGGATATGGCCCATCGAGGCCTTGATGATGTATTCGGACGGCAGGATCCGGCCGATAGTGCGCGCTTTCGCAGGGGATTCCACGATAACCAGTTGTTTGCTCATGCTGTATACTCCGGGAAATGCCGGAAATCCGCGCGGTTTTTCCTTGGTCCGCTCCGGTCCCGGCAGGGTTGCTTTTGCTTATTCTATTAATATAGCGACAGTCCCCGTGAATGTCAAGCGCAAAACATAAAAGAACGTCCCTTTTATCAATAGGAAAAGGAAACGGAGCTAAAGCTCCGCGCATCGGAAAAAACAGACAGGGGAGGATGTTTTTTTGTGCCGGAACGCGGCACGGCGCTTCCGCAGTAGAGGCTCAGCCTCCTCAGGGCAGCCTCAGGCAGACCGTCTGGCGGAGGCAGAACCCGAGCAGGATCGCGCCGAGTCCGAACCAGCAGAAGAACGGGTAGAGTTCGCGCCAGTTGACCACGACGGGCTGTTCCACGCTCGTTTTTTCCAGCTTGTTGATCTCGTCCATGGCCTGCGCCATGCCCTTGGCGTCGGCGGCGCGGTAGTAGCGTCCCCCGGTCATGTCCGCGAGTTCGCGCAGCAGCGGCTCGTCGAACTCGTCCGGGTAGTTCTGGAGGATGACGCCGCCGAGGAGGCTCTGAACCGGGATCCTGGCGATGCGCGATCCGATGCCGACCGTGTAGATGGTGATGTCGAACGTGTCGGCGAGCTTGCCGGCGTCGCGCGGCGAAATTTGCCCGTTGACCGTGTTCGAGCCGTCGGTGAACAGCACCAGGATGCGGCTTTTCGCGTCGGAATTCTTCAGGCGCTTTACCGCGCTGGCGATCGGCGCCGCGATCCCGGTGCCGTCGCCGATCTGGCGCGAGGAGAGGCGTTCCAGGTTGGCAAGCAGGAACGCATGGTCCAGCGTGGGCGGGCACACCACATAGGGCAGGCTGGCGAACGCGATCAGGCCGATGCGGTCGTTCGGGCGCTCCTCGATGAACCGGGCGATCTCCTCCTTGGCGGTCTCGACGCGGTTTTTGAGCGTGCCGCGCTGGATCATGTTGATGATCTGCGTGTCGGTGAGGTTTCTTGCGGGCGGGTCGTACGCGTCCATGCTGGGCGACAGGTCGAACGCGATCATGATGTCGATGCCGTCCGCCTTCGAGCGGACTTCCTCGATCCCTTCGCGGGGCTGCGCCAGCGCGACGATCATGGCGGCTCCGCCGAGCGCGAAGAGCGCGAACGGGATCAGTTTGCGCCAGTTCACGCGGCGGCCTTTTTTTCCCGCGGCGCGCCGGAACGGAGCCAGGCCCGGGACGCGGATCGACGGCGCGCGGAGCGTCCAGGCGTAATACAGCACGATCGCGTACGGGATGAACAGCAGAAGCAGCCAGGGATATTCGAGTTTCATTTGCGGGTCCCTCCATTGGCCGGCAGGTCGCCGTCTTGTCGCGGGATCGTGCCGGAGACGAGATCCTCCGCCTTTTCGGACGCCTGTTCGAAGAGGCGCGGATCGGCGGGCATGCGCGCGAACTTCACCATGTCGGCGGACGCCAGAAACGAACGCAGGAACTTCCGGTCCTTGTCCTCAAGCAGCTTGTCGTTCCGCTCCAGGTCCGCCAGGAACTCCGCTGTGGTCTGACGTTCGGCGCGCAGGCGGAACCGCGCCTCCAGATAATGCCTGACGATGTCGGTGAGTCCGGCGATGGCGAGTTCGGGCGACGCCATGCCGCCGCTGACCTGCGCCCGGAGCAATTGGATGGCCTCCAGGGCGTGTTCCCAGATGGTCTTGACGTGTTTGGCGGCTTCGCGTTTTTTGTGCGCCAGAAGCGCCCAGACGGCCAGAGAAACGAGGATGACGGCCGCCGCGACGATGCCCGCGATCAGCCAGGAGACTCTTTTGTCGCGAACTTCGATGCGCGGCGCCAGCGAAAGGTCGGTGCCGTTGTCGTCCAGCGGCAGCACCAGGTCGGCGACCTTCAGTTCGGGCAGGGGCGTTTCGATGCTCTTCCCCGCGAAGAACTCGGCAAGGACCGACCCTCCGCCGGATTCCCCGCCGCGGTACGCCTGAAGCGGGATCACGAGTTCCCAGTCGGAGTATCCCCAGCGGATGCGAGAACGGCGGAACGACGGGTCCGAGGTGAGCTGAAGATTCTTGCCCGGTTCGGCGGCGGCGAGCTTGAACGAGTCGGACCACGGCAAGCGGTATTTCAGGACGGCGTTAAAATGCGTTCCGATGGTCGGCTCTTCGCCTTCCGCGAGCTCATAGACCGGTTCACCGAGCAGGACCGGGTCGGCGGCCTCCTTCGCGGACATGCGCCAGCGTATCGTGACCGCCGCGCCCGCGGCGATCAGGAGCAGCAGGACGCCGCCGAGGATGAGCGGGAGCATCCGGAACCATGCTTTTTCGATCAGTTTCGACTTCATTCTATTCCGTCAGCCTCTGGTTTTGCGTTTGCCGCGTTTCTGGAAGAATCCCATCAGCGGCTTTACGATGTCGCCTGTGCACGGCAGTTCGATCAGGTCCACTTTCGCCTGGCGGCAGTTCTCCTCCAGCTGGCGGTCGAACAATTCCTGCGCGGCGGCGTAGCGTGCGGCGGCCCTTCTGCTGCCGGGGAACGCGAAGCTTGCTCCGGTTTCTGCGTCCTCGAGCTCGAGCGCGGCGGCGGACGGCAGGGCGGTCTCCAGAGAGTCCACCACGCGGATCGCCGCCAGGTCGTGCCTGCGGTTCAGGATCCGAAGCGGCTTCCAGTAGTCCCCCTCGTCCATGAAGTCGCTGATAAGGAAGATCACGGTCTTCTTTTTTAGCGTGCGGCTGAGCGATTCGAGCGCGGCGGCGATGTTCGTGCCGCGTCCGCGCGGATGCGTCGCCACCAGGTCGCGGATCACGCGCATCACATGGGCGCGCCCCGAACGCGGCGGGATGTAGGATTCCACGCGGTCGGAGAAGAGCAGTAGCCCGACCTTGTCGTTGTTGCGGATGGCGCTGAACGCGAGGAGCGCCGCGGTCTCCGCCATCTTGTCGCGCTTGTCGTCCTCGGCGGACCCGAAGAGCGTGGAGGACGAGATGTCGACCGCGATGATCACGGTCAGCTCGCGTTCCTCGACATATTTCTTAATGTGCGCGACGCCCGTGCGGGCGGTGACGTTCCAGTCGATGTCGCGGACGTCGTCGCCTTCGGTGTACGTGCGGACCTCGCTGAACTCGATGCCGCGTCCGCGGTACACGCTGCGGTATGCGCCGCCGGTCATCTCCTCGACCACCTTGCGCGTCTTGATTTCGATTTTCCGGATCCTGGCGAGCAGGTCTCTGGTCAACATGGGGTGGACCTCGCTGAATTGCTGTCAATCTGCGATGGGAAAACGTACTGCGAAACGGTGCGGACTACGGCGTGCGGAGTTCGTTCAGGATGCGTTCGATGATGCTGTCGGCGTCGAGCCCCTCCGCCTCGGCTTCGTAACTGAGGATCAGGCGGTGGCGGAGCACGTCGGGCGCGAGCGCCTTCACGTCCTGCGGGATCACGTAGGCACGGCCTTCCAGGAACGCCGCGCCCTTCGCCGCGAGGGCGAGCGCGATGCCGGCGCGCGGGGATGCGCCGAACTGCACCAGCTCGGCGAGTTCGCCCAGCTTCACGCCGTTCTGGCGGCTGGAAAGCTCGGCGTGGTGTTTCGGACGCGTCGCGATCACGATGTCGAGGATGTATTCGAGGATCTTTTCATCCATGTAGACTTTGTCGACCCATTCGCGGGCATTTTCGATATCGGAGAGTTTCGCCACGGCCAGCGCACGCAGATTCGTCTCCGGGTGCGCCATGCGGTCGATCACGGAGCGCTCCGCTTCGCGCGTCGGATAGTCCACCTTCAGCTTGAACATGAAACGGTCGACCTGGGCCTCGGGCAGGGGGTACGTGCCTTCCTGCTCGATCGGGTTCTGCGTGGCGAGGACCAGGAACGGCGACGGCATGGGGATGGTCTCCCCGGAGATGGTCGCCTGGCGTTCCTGCATGCACTCCAGCAGCGCGCTCTGCACCTTTGAGGGGGCGCGGTTGATCTCGTCGGCGAGGACCAGGTTCGCGAAGACCGGGCCCTTCTTGACCGAGAACGTGTGGTCGTTCTGGTTGTAGATCGTTGTGCCGACCACGTCCGAAGGCAGCAGGTCCGGCGTGAACTGGATGCGCGAGAAAGCGCCGTCCATGGCCTGCGCCACAGTCTTCACCAACAGCGTCTTCGCCAAGCCCGGGACGCCTTCCAGCAGCAGGTGTCCGTTCGCGATCAGCGACAGCAGCACGCGGTCGACCAGATACTCCTGACCCGCCACGATGCGGCCGATTTCGGTGCGGAGCGGGCGGATGAACGCGGACGCGTCCGAGATTTTGCTTTGGAGTTCCTGAAGTTCTTCCTGTCTCATGCCAAAATATCTCCTCAAAATAGGTCGGTGTTGAAAACTGTATCGGTGCGACGCCGGGAGGGTCCGCCGTTCGGTTCATTGTTTCGCGGGGAAGCCTTTCGACATTCGACATAGACACCGCTTTTCAGGAAAAGTTCCCTTTTTTTTCGTCGGCATCGCAAAAAAAGACGGATTGTCCGGTTTTGTCGGAACCGAACAGGAATTGAAAGTTTTTGATTTCTTTTTTGAAAAATACTTGAAAGTTCTTTCAAAACGGTGTATAGTGATACAAACCTGGTACTTTCCCGGCCGGCATTCTTCCGGTCGACAGCTCTACCATATTTTATGAGGGGAATTCATCCATGGTCATCACCGAATCCATTCAAAAAGCCATTCAGTCCGCGATCGACAAATGCGGCAGCCTGCTCAGTTTTTCCCGTTCGGTCGGGGTTTCGCACACGACCGTTTCCTACTGGCTCAACGGGCGCACCCGCAAGATTAACTCCACCGTGTGGGACAACCTGCACCCCCTGATCCGGGAGTTTCTGGAGCCGGGATCGGGGGGATCCGCCTATCCTTCCGAACCGAAAGCCGCCGGAAGTCCCGCCTACGTCCTGCATGAAAAGTATACCGGACGGTACGCCTCGGCGCAGAGTTCGCCGGCGCCGCTGCTTCAGTTGGACGACCTGAAGGATTTCGACCCGCAGATCGATTCGATTGAGGAGATCATCCGGAAAAGGTCCAAACGCGTCGTCCCGTTCACGTCCCCGGTCCAGGCCGGTTTCTTCGCGGTCGAGGTCGACAAAAAGCGCAGCGGGTTTTTCCCCGTCGGAACGCGTCTGCTGCTCCGGGGGCTGGATGCGCCCGGTGACGGCGACACGGTGCTCGTGAAGCTCCGTGGGAAAAAGGAATATCTCTTCGCCGTTTACACCCGCAAAGACGATGATGTCGTGCTGGCTCCTCTTCAGAATGGCGTTGCCGAACGCCGCATTCCCCGGTCTGATTTTCACAACGTCTGCTGCTGGATCGTTCCGATCCGCGAGGCGGTCCAGGTTTTCTGAGTTCGGCTGACCGTTTCATTGCGCGACGGCGAATCCGAGTATGCGGATCCCGCCGGTCCGGGCGCGTTTTCCAAACGGATTCTCCGGGGATTCATGCGTTTCCGCTTGTATTTTTCACGGAGTTCAGTTATATTATTTCCCTGAAACCAACGGACTTTTGTATTGTAAATGAAAGGATTCGCCATGTTCCTCGGTCAGGACTACCTTATCGCCAACGAAACCGGAAAACGCATCTTCGCCTCGGTCAAAGACCTCCCCATCCTCGATCCGCACAACCACGCAGATGTCGCGGCCATCGCGCGCAACGAAAACTTCAAGGATGCGTGGGAGCTCTTCGCCGCCACGGACCACTATGTCTGGGAAGTCCTGCGGAAGACGGGCGTGCCGGAGGAGAAGATCACCGGCGGCGCGTCCCCGCATGACAAGTTCATCGCCATGGCGGAAGTCTTCGACCGGATCGCCGGGAATCCGGTCTACGAGTGGATCCACCTCGACCTCCGGTTCCTGGGCGTCGAAGAGCTGCTGAGCGCGGAGACGGGCGAACTGATCTGGAAAAAAGTCAATGATATCCTTTCGAAGGAGGAAAGCAGGCCGCAGGCGCTCCTGAAACGCATGAACGTCGGCGTGATGTGCTCGACCGACGACCCCGCCGACACGCTCGAATACCATAAGGCCGTCAACGAGAATTTCGGGCGGACGGTCGTGCGCCCGACCTGGCGTCCCGATGCGGCCATGAAGGCTGGGAAACCCGGATTCCCTGCGTATATCGAACGCCTCGGCAAACGCTGGAGCGTCAGGATCACTACGCTTGCCGAACTGCTGGACGTCCTTCAGAAATCCCATGATTTCTTTGCCGGGAACGGCTGCCGCGCCAGCGACCACGGGCTCGAACTCGCGTCCAGCGGGACCGGCGACGCCGCGGCCGCCGCGGAGACGTTCCGCAAGGCCCTCGCGGGCGAATCCGTCTCTCCTGAGGAAACCGCGAACTACGCGGACTATCTGCTCGGCGAATTCGGCGAGATGAACAGCCGGAGCGGCTGGGTGATGCAGCTCCACATGGGCGCCGTCCGCGACGTCCGCGATTATCTTTTCCGCACGATCGGGCCGGATTCCGGCGGCGACGTAAGCGATCTTTTCCAGTCGCACGAGGCGAAGCTCATCCGGTTCCTGAACCGGTTCGACGGCCGCCTGAAGGTCGTGCTGTACTGCCTGGACCAGGTGCATCAGGCCACGCTCGCCGCGCTTTCACGCGCGTTCGGCAGCACGGTCCGCCTCGGCTCCGCCTGGTGGCTCTGCGACACGCCCATCGGCATGAAACGCCAGCTCGAATACATCGGCAGCGTCGACCTGCTGAGCGCGTTCGCCGGCATGGTCTCGGATTCCCGCAAGCTCCTGAGCTACGGTTCCCGGTTCGAGATGTTCCGCAGAATACTTTCCTCCACGCTCGGCGGCATGGTCGAGGCCGGGCAGATGCCGGAGCCCGTCGCCGTGAAGCTCGCGAAGACCATGTGCTACGACGGGCCGCTGGCATTCTTCGGCCTGTGATTCTGTTTCCGGCAGAAGATACCCCCGACTCCTATGCCGTCCGACCGGAAATCGGAGCTCGAACGCGAGCTTGAAGCCAGTCAGCACGAGAATGTCGCGCTGAAGAAGACGATCGATCTTCTTTCGCGTCAGGCCTACGGACGTGTCATGCCCGGATTGTATGTGCTTCCGTCCGTGGAAGAAGAAGCTGCTGCGGATTTACGTCCGCATGGAGTCCCGGACAAGACGTCCGGTGCGCTGCATGAATCCGCCGCGTCATACCACGTCTCCGAACCGGCCTCCGTTCCGCCGGATCTTCCTTCCGACGAGGTGAATCTGGAACTCCCGTCCGCCAAATCCGCCGGGATGTCAGTCATTGCTTTCGAAACGTCGGAAGCGGTCGCGGTGCGTTCCGCTCTTGTCCGGCGGACATTCCGCCGCGCGATGTATGCGGCCAACGACGGTTCGGGATCGTCCGCCGCCGCGCCCGGTCCGGCGTTGTTTCCCGATCCGTCCGGCGGTGTTCACCAGTTCGACGCCTCGTTTGTCGCTTACGTGACGGATTATCACCTGGCGGGCATGGCATTCCGTACGATCTCCGAACGCCTGAAGCTGGAATCCGGGCTCGTGATCTCCGAATCCGCCCTGCGCGGGCTGCTCCTGGCCGCGGCGGAGACGATCGCTCCCGTTTGCTCTGCCATGGTCGTGCGGACGCTTCCCGATTGGTCGAATCTCCGTCGCATGTTCGAGGATGCAAAAGCCGGCGGCGACTGGCTCGCCGACGAGTTCCTGCAGAGGATTCATGCTCTGTGTGAACTGGAGGATCATGCCCGTCTCCGCGCGGAACGCCTTGGCGGTGCGCCGGAGGACCTGTACCGTGAACGCCGCGCCGTCCGCATCGAATCGGCACGGATCGTGGCGAAGATCTTGGAACGTTGCCGGGAAATGCTGCCCGCTCAGGATCCGCGTTCGCCTCTCGCCGAGGCGCTCCGTCATGCAGTCGAGCACGAAAGGAGCCTTTCCGAATTCCTGTACGATCCAAGGCTGGAACTGTCCCGCGCGAACCCGGAAACGCCCGTCGCCGATCCGTTTGCCATGCTCGCGATCTGTGCGGACGAATGCCGCATGCGCGGCGTATCGTTCCGAGTCTGGCTGGAATCTGCGCTCGTCAAATTGAAACAGCCAAATCCGCCGCCGCCCGGATCGTTGTTTCCCCGTTAAGCTCGGCGTAAGGAAGATTTGACTACAGCGCCCCAGCCGCGGCGAGGCCCGCGAGGCGTCCGCTTGACAGCGCGAACTGGATGTTGAACCCCCCGGTCGGCCCGGTCAGGTCGAGGATCTCCCCGGCGAAATGCACGCCTTTGACCAGCCGGCTTTCCATCGTGCGCGGATCGACTTCCTTCAGCAGGACGCCGCCGTCCATCGCCATCGCCTCGTCCATGGTGGCCGGCTTCGACACCGTGAACGGCATCCGGTCCAGCAGATGCGCCAGCTCGTGTGCTCCGGCGTTCGTGAGGCGTTTGGAATGGAAATCCTCCCCGAAGAGGCGTTCGCAGACGAGCGACGCCAGCGAACGCGGTATGATGCGTGCGAGGGAGTTCTTCAGCAGGTGGTCCGGCACTTTTTCCCGTTCGTCGACCAGATAGTCGTACAGGTTCTGTTCCTTTTTGTCCGGCAGGACGCGCAGGAAAATCTGGGCGGGCTTTCCTTCCAAAAGGACGCGGTTCACCGTGCCGGAGAGGTTCAGCGCCGCCGGACCGGAAAACCCGGTGTGCGTGAAGAGCAGGCTGCCGCGCATGAAAACATGGCGGGTCCCGACCATGACGCCGAGCTCGGCGTCCGGCACGGTCAGTCCGGCGAGCTCGGATATCCACGGGTTGTCGACGTGGATCGGAGCCAGCGTAGCGACGGGTTCGCGGACGCCGTGTCCGAGGGCTTTGGCGAGATCCAGCCCGGACGCCGTGCCGCCGAGCGAAGGCGCCGCCGTGCCGCCGCATGCCAGGATCACGTGTGGAGCTTTAATAACCTCGCCCCCGTCCGTTTCGACGCCGGTAGCAGTCCCTTTTTCCACGAGGATGCGCCGTGCGGACACGGACAGGCGTGTTTCCGCCCCGGCGCGCTTCGCCGCACGCAGGAATGCGTCGCGGACGTCGGAAGCCCGTCCGTTCATGGGGAAATAGTGGATTTCGTTCTCGACCGTCGGGCGGATGCCTTCCTTCTGAAGCAGGTCCAGGAAGAATTCGCGCGGCGCGGCGCGCAGGGCGTCGGTCATGAACCGTCCGTGCCGTCCGAATTCCGCCATGAACTTGAGCGGCGGCAGAGTATTGGAGAAATTGCAGCGTCCGTTGCCCGTCGCGCACAGTTTGCGACCGATGACGTAGTTCGGGTCCAGGATGGCCGTTGAGGCGCCGTGCGAGGCGGCCGCAAGTCCGGCGGCGAGCCCGGCGGGACCGCTTCCGCAGATGATGACGTCGAATGATTCCATGGCGCAGGACTCCGGATCGTGCTGAAAAAGGGTTGTTGAAAACGGAAGACAAATAATAAACATAGTTCTTTCCGAAAAAAAATCAAATCAAAAAGCGGGAAAAATCGCTCCCCGTTCCGAAAAAAAGCTTGAAAAAACGCCGGATCAGGTGTACATTAATTAGTTATATAAATCACAAATGCTATTTGACTAACCGACGTCGAAGGAGACGACTCACTATGAGTATCAATGACTTTTCTCTGCCGGACCTGATCCTGTACGCTCAACTGGAACAGCACGACGACGCTGTCAGTGTCCTGTTTGACCGCGTCAACCGTCTGGGAACCGCGGACGGCATTCAGGAACTCCGCGCCGCCGCGCCCCAGTTCGAAGCTTTGTTCGAGGCGTGGGACGACCAGATTTCCGCCTCCCTCGACAAGGCGAAATTCTGTGTCCGGATCGCCGAACTCTCCATCCTGGATTCCGCGAATTTCCGCAGCTCGCTGAACTATGCGGTCCGCAAGCTGCTTCCTCCCTACCTGGTCAGCGGCGCGGTCGTGAAGGCCCTCGGCGCGAAAGACGCGAACGTCGGCGTCCGCGAAGTCGCGCTCCGCCTCAAGAAACTCCAGCGCCTGCGCTCGACCGCGATCATGTACCAGCAGGAGACCGGGCTGTGCGGACGCATCACGGGCATCGACCGCGTGACCGGCACCATCGCCGTGACCCCGATCGACGGTTCCGGCTCCTCCTCCATTCCGATCGCGTCGGCGATCGTTTCCGCCTATTTCTTCGAGACCACGCCCGAGCTCATGGAGCTGATCTCCCCGCTCGGATCCTCGATCCGTTCCTCCTCCGAATACCGCCGCGTCCTGAACCGTCTGGCGCTTTCCGACGTGCCGGAACAGAAGCTTCAGGAGCTTGTGCAGCGTCTTCTGGTGCCGCAGTATCTGACTTCCTCCGCATTCGCCGCCTGGTGGGACGCGTCGCCCGCGGCCGCTTCGGCAGGCGGGAAACGTCATTTCAGCGATTCCCGCAGCGTGCTTGAGCTTTATACGCTCCTGAAGGGCATCGTGGACGGCGGCAATGCCGTGGCCGTCGACGCCGCGGCCGCCGAAAAGCTCGGAAAGCTGTTCGTTCGCGTCAGCTCCAGGCTCCTCCCGAAGGATGTCCAGATGCTCGCCGAATCCATCTCCTGGCTTTCCCTCGACGCCGCGCCGGAAGACCTCGCCGCGATGTTCACTCCGCTCCGCGGTCAGGTCCCGTTCTGGCCCGCTTCGATCCCCGAAGGCGTCAAGCTCGCGAACCTCGCGATCTGGGCGAAGATCTCCGTGAAGGACCTCGACGGCCTTCTTGCCGCCACCCGCGCCATCTACACGCAGGACGAATTCGTCTCCCTCGGCCTGATGCTCCCGCTCCGCTGCATGACCGTCTTCTTCGAGCCGCGGAAGAAAGCCGCGTCCGAAACGAAGGAAGACGCCGCCGCGCGCGAAGCCGCGGACGCCGCGCTTGTCCAGAGCATCATCACCAAGATCGCCGCGATGGACACCCTTTCCGCCGACGTCTGCCTCTGGATCTGGAAGAACAAGGCGCGCATCAAATCGAAGATCATCACCTCGCTGGTCGACATGGAGACCGTCGTCGCCGCCCTGAACCGCTCTGATCTCCCGAAGGAATGGGGCGCCGCCCAGCGCGAACTCAAACGCATCCTCCTCGGCGAAAAGGCCGATTTCCGCAAATACCTGATCGAGAACGCCGACGGCGATATCCCGTCCATCGTCGGCAGCCTTCAGAAATTCCGTACGCAGGCCAGCGAGCTCCAGAGCGTCATGGTCAAGATGGGCCGCGTCTCGCCGGAATTCATGGAATACATCGAAAGCGGCGAAGGCAGCAAGCTCCTCGGCATCCATGCCGCCGGCAACACGGAACAGCCTCCGATCGCGTCGTTCGCCTCGCAGAAACGCATGCAGGCCGAACTCAAGAACCTCATCGAAGTCCTGATCCCGCAGAACGCCGAGGCCGTGGCGTACGCAAGAAGCTTCGGCGACCTTCGCGAAAATGCGGAATACGACGCCGCGAAAGAGCAGCGCCGCTTCCTCCAGAGACGCCGTTCCGAGCTCGAAAAATCGCTCGGTTTCATGGATGTCACGAATTTCAGCGACGTCGAGCTCTCCGACACTGTCGTGCCGGGCTGTCGCGTCTTCCTGAAGGACGCCAACGGCAAGGAGATTTCCTACTACATCCTCGGCGCCTGGGACGGCGACGTCGACCGCGGCCGCATCGCCTACAAGGCTCCGCTCGGACAGGCTCTCGTGGAACACAAGGTCGGCGAAAAGGTCAAGCTGCCCGAACTCGGCGAATGCGTGATCGCGAAGCTTGAGCCGCTGCCGGCCGAAATGGTCAAAGAGCTTTCCGGCGACTGAGTCCGTCGCCCGCGTGCCGGCCATGTCGGACGTTTCCCCGTTCAAATCCCGGATCTATGTCCGGAAACAGAAGACGAAGCTGACGGCGGAGCAGCGTTCCGGCGCTTTGCTCTGGCAGCCCGATCCTTCGCTTCTGAAGGAGACGCGCGTGCTTCCGTCCGGCCTGCACGTCCGTTTCCTTCGCGTTTCCAAGCCGTGTCTCGCCGGGCGCACCCTGCTGTTCTTCTCCGATACGCACATCCGGACGGCGGGCATCCGCGGTTTTTTTCCTGCCATGCGGCAGGGCGGTGGGACGGAATGGCTTACGAAGGCATTTCACGAGCTGTTCGAGGCGATCCCGATGCCGGACAGCATCGCGTTTGGCGGGGACCTTTCCGGAGATGCCGCGTGGATCGGCAAGTCGCTTGATTTCCTGCGTACCATCCCGTCCGGCCCGGACAAGTTCGCGGCCTGCGGAAACTGGGAGCTCCGCCGCAAATGGATGCCCGCGGAACGCTGGCGCGGGCTTTTCACCTCAACCGGGTTTAAGCTTCTCCTGAACGAGACCGCCGAATCACATGGAATCCTGTTCCATGGCATGGACGACGCCAAGGAAGGCGGCGGGCTTTCCGGCGAAGCGTCGATCCCGCAATCCGAGAACGTATGCGTGCTCTCGCACAATCCCGACACGGCGGCTGCCATGCTTCTTACGGACAAGCTGAAGGGTGCGCCCCTGATCCTCTGCGGCCACACGCACGGCGGCCAGTTCCGGATCCCCGGGTTCGGCGCGGTCATGACGTCCTCGCGGTACGGAAAACGCCTGGAATATGGCGCTTTCCGGCACAGCTCGACCGGGGCGACGATGTACGTGTCCGCCGGCATCGGTGCGACCTGGTTCCACGCACGCATCTGCTGTCCCCCGGAGGTCCTCTTCGTCAACTTTTGCTGAACTTTCGGATTCCGGCTTGAAAGCCGGGCTGAACCGTGCTATACTATTTAGTTATTCTTTTTCTGACTGAATTCCAGATACGGAGCGAAACAATATGAGCGAAACCGAGATCAATCTCCCCGACAACTTCATCCACGAGATCATCCGCAAGGACCTCGAAGCCGGCAAGAACGGCGGCGCGGTCAAGACGCGTTTCCCGCCGGAGCCGAACGGCTACCTCCACCTCGGCCATGCGAAGAGCATCTGCCTGAACTTCGGCACCGCGCAGAAGTTCGGCGGCAAGTTCAACCTCCGCCTCGACGACACGAACCCCGTGAAGGAGGACACCGAGTACGTCGAGTCCATCCTCGAGGACGTGAAGTGGCTCGGCGCCGACTGGGAGGACCGTTTCTTCCACGCGTCCGACTATTTCGACCAGATGTACGAATACGCACTTCAGCTTATCAAAATGGGAAAGGCCTACGTCTGCGAGCTCTCCGAGGACGAGTTCAAGGAATACCGCGGCACCCTGACCGAGCCCGGCAAGGAGCCGCCCGGACGCAAGCGCACGGTCGAGGAGAACCTGGACCTCTTCGAGCGCATGCGCGCCGGCGAATTCCCGGACGGCAGCAAGGTGCTTCGCGCCCGCATCGACATGGCGTCGCCGAACATCCACATGCGCGACCCGGCGATCTACCGCATCCGCCACGCCGACCACCACAACACCGGCTCGAAGTGGTGCATCTATCCGCTCTACGATTTCGCGCACTGCCTGGAGGACGCCATCGAAGGCATCACGCACTCCATCTGCACGCTTGAGTTCGAGATTCACCGTCCGCTCTACGACTGGATCCTGAACACGCTCGACACCCCGTGCAAGCCCCAGCAGATCGAGTTCGCGCGCCTCAACCTGACCTACACCGTCATGAGCAAGCGCAAGCTCCTCGAACTCGTGAAGACCGGCCTCGTGAACGGCTGGGACGATCCACGCATGCCCACCATCTGCGGCATGCGCCGCCGCGGCATCCCCGCCTCCGCCATCCGCGATTTCTGCGAGACCATCGGCGTGACCAAGTTCAACAGCCTCACCGAGATCGAACTCCTCGACCACTGCGTCCGCGACGACCTGAACAAGTCCGCGCGCCGCGCCATGGCGGTCATGAACCCGCTCAAGCTCGTGATCGACAACTACCCGGAAGGCCAGGTCGAAGAGGTCGAGACCGTGAACAACCCGGAAGACCCTGCCGCCGGAACCCGCAAGGTCCCGTTCTCCAAAACGCTCTACATCGAGCGCGACGACTTCATGGAGAATCCCGTGAAGCAGTTCCACCGCCTCGCGGTCGGCAAGGAAGTCCGCCTCCGCAGCGCCTATTTCGTGACCTGCACTTCCTTCGTGAAGGACGAGAACGGCGAGATCGTGGAGCTCCATGCCACCTATGACCCCGCCACGAAGGGCGGCAACGCCCCCGACGGACGCAAGGTCAAGGGCACCATCCACTGGGTCTCCGCCGACCGGTCCCTTGAAGCCGAGGTCCGGCTCTACGACAAGCTCTTCACGGTCCCCGACCTCTCCGCCATCCCGGAGGACGCCGACTGGAAGAGCTATCTGAACCCGGAATCCCTGAAGGTCGCGAAGTGCCGCATCGAACCCGGCCTCGCCGAGCTTCCGCCGTCCACGCACGTCCAGTTCGAGCGCATCGGCTATTTCTTCTCCGACCCGAAGGACCACTCCAAGGAGCATCCGGTGTTCAACCGCACGGTCGCCCTGAAGGATTCCTGGTCCAAGATCGCGAAGAAGGGAAGCTGAGCCTCCACTGCGGCTGTGCGCTCAGCTTCGCTTGCGCACGGGGACAAAACGGAATGTCACCGGATTCGCGGGAGGCATGATTATCGCAAAACCTTTGTGTTTTCCGCGGAAACGATTTGACAAAACGGTTTTCAGCGTGTAAAATACATCCGGGATTTCCCATTTTCCGAAAACAAACATCAATTTCTATAAAGGAGAAAATCCAGATGGAAGGATCCATGTTCTGCAACCAGTGCCAGGAGGCTTTCGGCAACAAAGGCTGCACGACCGGCGGCCGCTGCGGCGAAACGTCCGAGACCGCCAATCTTCAGGACCGCCTCATCGCCGAGCTCAAGGCCGTCGCCCTGACCCTGGAAGGCCGCACCAACGTTACGCGCGAGTTCAGCCGCTTCATCGTGCGCGCCATGTCCGCCACGCTCACCGATACCAATTTCAACCCCGACCGCATCTATTCCCTCATCGACGAGGCGAAACGCGCCCTCCGCACGCTCGATTCCGACATCCAGGTGGATCCTTCCGCCCTTTCCTCCGGGGACCCGGAGGAGCGCAGCTACCGCGATTTCCTCCTGTACGGACTGAAGGGCGTCTGCGCCTTCGCGTTTCACGCGCTTGCCCTCGGCTACGAGGACAACGCCGTCTACAACTTCATCATCAAGGCGCTGTCCGCCACGGCCAAGCCCGACACTCCGCACGAACGCCTCGCCCTGCTGATCGTCGAGTGCGGACGCATCGCCTCCGTCGCCATGGCGCTGCTGGACGAAGCCAACACCGAGACCTACGGCTCCCCGGCGATCTGCCATGTCTCCTGGAAAGCCGGACAGAACCCCGGCATCCTGATGTCCGGGCAGGACCTGAAGGACCTCGAGGAGCTCCTGATCCAGACCGAGCACGCCGACGTTGACGTCTACACGCACGGCGACATGCTTCCCGCCAACACCTATCCCGGATTCCGTAGGTTCCCGCACCTGAAGGGCAACTACGGCGGCTCCTGGTGGACCCAGACGCAGGACTTCGCCTCGTTCAACGGACCCGTTATCGTCAACTCGAACTGCATCACCCCGGTGCAGGACGCCTACCGCGGGCGCATCTTCACCACCGGCATGGCGGGCTGCAAGGGCACGCCCCACATCACGCACCGCCACATCGGCATGCAGAAGGATTTCTCCGAGGTCATCCGCCTCGCCAAGACGCTCCCCGCCCCCACGCCGCTCGACACCGATTCCGTCGTCCTCACCGGCGGCTTCGGACACCATCAGGTCTGCTCCGTGATCTCCCAGATCGCGCACTACATCGAAAACGGCACCATCCGCCGCTTCATCGTGATCGCGGGCGAGGACGGACGTGATGAACGCCGCGCATATTTCACCGAGCTGGCGAAGGCGCTCCCGCCCGACACCGTCATCCTGACCGCGGGCGGCGCGAAGTACCGTTTCCTGAACCTCGACCTCGGCAAGATCACCGGCATCCCGCGCATCATGGACATCGGGCAGATCAACGACGCCTACTCCATCATCCGCATCGCGCTCGAACTCCAGAACGCCCTCGGCATCCGCACGCTCGACAAGCTCCCCGTCTCCTTCGTGCTCTCCTGGTACGAACAGAAGACGATCGCGGTCTTCCTGGCGCTGCTCACGCTCGGCTTCAAGAACATCCGCCTCGGCCCGACGTTCCCCGCGTTCTTCTCCCCCGGCATCCTCGAAGTCCTCACGCGCGACTACGGCGTGAAGCCCGTCACCACCGCCGAGGCCGACGCCGCGGACATGATGGCGGGCAACTGAGCCGCATCCGTTTCTCCGCTCCGGTTCGGGCCATCCCGCCGGGGCGGCGTCCCGTTTTTTTCGTGCCAACTGAACTCAATTCCGCCTCAGGCCATGACGCATTTCCGGTTCACGATCAGTTTTTTCCTCGCGGCCCTCGCCGCCTGCCTCACGGTCTCCTGCCGGTCCCCGCAGCAGATCCTGCTCACGAACTCGGATTCCGGCAGGACGCTTGACCTGTGCGTCGGCGACACCATCGTGGTGGCGCTGGCTTCGAACGGCAAGGCCGGATACGACTGGTATTCCCGCCACGGCGCGGGCAGCGTGCGGGTCCTCGCCGAAAAGGGCGAGCGCTACGAATCCGATCCCGACCCGGACGGCACGCGCCGGTTGCGGCCCGTAGAGGGACGGGAAGGCACGCATTATTTTGCCTACCGAGTCATCGGCCCCGGCGTCTGCGGCATCGCGATGGAGTACAAAAGCAGCTGGGAAAAGACGGACCCGGAGAAGTATTTCGAGGTCATGATACGTGCGACCGGCACGCCGGAGGAAGCCGCCACCGATCCTGCCGAACAGCCCCCGGACGAGGCGCCCGTCTACATGACGGATTCCAAGGGCAACGTGACTGTCCGGCCCAACCTGCCGTAAGATTCGAGGTCCCCGTGGAAAAGTTTTACTTCAACGACACGTTTCAGAAAGCCTGGGGCAAGGACCCGTTCGCCAGCGCGTTTTCCGTGACAGGCGAGGTCTTCCGCGACGTCAAGAACCGCAAGACCATGCGCTTCAGCATGGACGGCAGATCCTACTTCATCAAACTCCACGGCCCGGTCGGCTGGCGCGAGATATGGAAGAACCTGCTCCAGTTCAAGCTTCCCGTGATCGGGTCCGCCAACGAATACCTCGCCATTTCCCTGCTGAACAAGCTCGGCGTCCCCACCATGACCGCCTGCGCCTTCGGCATCCGCGGCGTCAATCCCGCCGCCATGGAATCCTTCCTGGTGACCGAGGACCTCGTCGGCATGATTTCCCTGGAGGATTTCTGCCGCGACTGGAAGACGAACCCGCCGCCATCCGCGCTCAAGAACCGCATTATCCGCGCACTTGCCGTGACTATCGCCCGGATGCACGGCAGCGGCCTGAACCACCGCGACTGCTACATCTGCCATTTCCTGCTGGATCCCGCCTCGCTTCAGGAGAAACGCATCAAGCTTCACGTGATCGACCTCCACCGGGCGCAGTTGCGTTCGCGCATCCGCCGCCGCTACCGCGTCAAGGACCTGGCCGGGATCTTCTTCTCCGCCATGGACCTCGGGCTTTCCCGGCGCGACGCCCTCCGCTTCATCGCCGCGTACACGCCCCGCGCGGGCGTTCTGGACGCGAAGATCTGGCCGGACGTCCTCCGGACCGCGGTCAAGCTCTACCGCAAGGAATTCGGCCGCGAACCTGGTCTCCCCGCCGAATGTTCCGGCAACTGATTTCAACCACCCCATTTTTCCGACCATGTCCTACTCCAAATCCGCAGACCCCCGTGTTGAACGCCATATCCAGGACGCCATCGACGGCATCCGGGCTTCCCTTGCCGCCTCGCCGGAATCCTCCGCGATCCGCGCCGTCGCGCTCGGCGGCGGCTACGGACGGGGCGAGGGGGGTGCCACGCCCGACGGCATGCCGTACAACGACTTGGATTTCTTCGTGGTGATGAACGGACAGAAGCCGTCTCCGGGCCTTCACGACCTGCTGAATTCCATTTCTTCGGAATGGCGCGGCAAGCTCGCCATCGACATCGATTTCTGCTGCGTCAAATCCCTGAAGGCACTGTACAAAGACGCCCACACCCTGATGATCCAGGAGCTTTTCGCCGGATGCCGCATCATCTTCGGCGATGAACACATCTTCGACGACGCGCCCCGCCGTCCGTTCTCCGAACTCCCCTGGACCGAGGCCGCCCGTCTCCTCCTCAACCGCGGCGCGGGGCTGCTTTTCGCCCGTCAGCGCGCGTCCGACCCGAACGAGGCGGATTTCGTCCGGCGCAACATTCACAAGGCCGCGCTGGGCTGCGGCGATGCGATCCTGGTCGTGCATCACGACTACCGCAGGACCGGGACGGAACGCCTCGAAGCGCTCCGCAAGTATCATGAGGCGTCCTGGCTGGTCCCCGCATACGAAGACGCGCTTGCGTTCAAATACGCCCCCGGCACGGGCAGGGAGCCGGACTACGCGTATCATCTGGACTGCTGGGAACGTACCATAACGCTTGTTGCAACGGAGATCACCCGTCATATCGCCTCCGCCGACGCGCATTTCTCCGCCTGCCGCATCGCGGACGCCGGGCCGCGTTCCCTGAAGTCCATGATCCTCTCGATCCTCAGCGCTCCGGTCCTGCCGGAACTCCTCTCTCCGCTGGCCGTGCATCCGCGCGTGAAGCTCCTGCGCCTGCTGACGACCTGCCTGGAAGATCCTGAACACGAAACCGACACGTTTATCCGGCTCTGGAAACGGTATAATTAATCCTTTTTTGGCTTGAAAATACTATATTTTCGTGCTAAATTATTATATCCTGTTATTCTGTTTCCGGAGACAAAGCCTTGAAGGACCGTGTTAAGATTTTTATGTTCAGCGACGCGCTCGGGTACGAGATCGTCCAGCGCTACCGCTTTATGATGGATGAATTCCCGGTCCGGCTTCCCGTCCGTACGCAGTTCGGCTATTCTTCGACATGCGTCCCCACGATCCTGACCGGCGAACCGCCCACGAAACACGGCCATTTCAGCTTTTTCTACCGTCCGAAGGGAGCGGAATCCCCGTTCTCCTTTTTCCGGTTCCTGCATCCCTTCCTGCATCCGTCCGTCATCTTCGACAACCACCGCATCCGCCACCGCGTGAGCCTCTGGCTGGCGCGCCGGAAAAAATTCACGGGCTACTTCAACCTCTACCGCGTGCCGTACGCCCGCCTGCCATTCTTCGACTACTGCGAGAAACAGGACATTTTCGCGCCGCACGGCCTGGCGCCCGTGAAAAACCTCCGGGACGTCCTGACCGAATCCGGCGTGCCGTTCCACATCTCGAACTGGCATCTGAACGACGACCAGAACATTGCCGCCGCGAAGAAGCTGCTGGAGGAGGAGAAGACGGAGTTCTTCTTCGTCTACACGGCCGGACTGGACAGCATGCTGCATTTCCACGTGCACGAGCCCGAAGTCGTGGCGAAGCATCTTGAGGCGTTCTCCGGCAAGGTCCGCGGCCTGCTTGAGACCGCGCGGGCCCATTTCCGCCGCGTCGACTTCTGCATCTTCTCCGACCACGGCATGACGCCGCTGAAGGGCGAGACCGACATCAAGTCCAAACTCGAAGCGCTTCCGCTCAAGTTCGGGCAGGATTACATCGCTGCCTACGATTCCACCATGCTCCGCGTGTGGTTCCCGAACCCCGATGCGCGCAAGCCGGTCATGGATGCCGTCGCCGACGCGCCCGGCCACTGGCTCACGCCGGAGGAAAAGACCGCGCTCCACGTCGATTTCGCCGATGCCAGCTACGGCGACGAAATATTCCTGCTCGATCCCGGCATCCAGCTGGTCCCGAGCGACATGGGCAACAAGCCCATCCCCGGCATGCACGGATTCTCGCCCGACGACCGCGATTCCACGGCCTGCATCCTCTCCGTGAACGAGCTCTCCGAACATCCGCGCGAGATCGCCGATTTCTTCCGCCTGATGAAACAGGGCGCTTTCGAACTGAAAACCGCCGGAGCGTGACCTCCCATGCCCGCGGAAACACCGACCAGTTGTCCGCCCGAGATCACCGTCGTGGTGCGTTCCCACAACGACCGCGACTTCATCCGCGATACGCTCGCCATGCTCTGCGAGCAGACCGTCGCCGACCGCATGGAGATCCTGCTCTTCGACGATAATTCCACCGACGGCACGCTGGAAGCTGCCGCGTTGTTTCCGTCCGTCACGGTCGTCCCGTGGGACGGCCAGCCGTACAATCCGCCCCGCGTCCTGAACCGCGCGGTCGACGCAGCGCACGGCAAATACATCGTCTTCAACAATTCCGACGCCGTCCCGTGCAGCCGCGACGCCGTCGAGCGCATCGTCGCCCCGCTCCATGATCCCGGCGTCGGCGCGGTCTACGGCAACCAGCTCCCGCGCGCGGACGCCCTGCCTTTGGTGCGCAAGGACTATGAACGCGCATTCGGCGACGGCACGGTTGCGGCCACCTGGGGGTTCATGTTCTCGCTGGTCTTCTCCGCGGTCCGCGCGGACGTCGCACGTCGGATCCGGTTCAATCCGGCGTTCCAGTATTCGGAGGATATCGACTGGGCGTTCCGCATCCGCGAATCCGGGTTGAGAATCGTCTACGAGAAAAACGCCGCAGTCGTCCATTCGCACAATTATACGCCGAAAATCCTTCGGAAACGGTTCTACAACGAAGGGATTGCGAACGGCATGCTCTACGGCGCGAAGCCGTGTTTCTGCCGTGCGTTCGTCGGTTTCGCTGCCGAAGCCGCCCGCGACATTCTCTATCTTTGCCGCCATCATGAACTCGGCTATTACTTCAAAGGTCTCCGCTACCGCTGGACGCAGCGCATGAGCTGTTACCGCGGCGAAAAATACGCATTCCAACAGGACTTCTTCCACAAGAAGGACTCCCCGGTCCCGCTCGTTCCGAAGGAGGCGGAGCCTCCACTGCGGTAATGCCCGGCTTCGCTCGGGCATGAGACCATGCAAATCTCTTTTTCTCCGTGTGTTTCCGCTTGAAAAAACTCCTCATGCGGTGTATTTTAAATAGCATAAAATATTTTTTAACTTAATATCCGGAGGTTGTTCTTATGTTCGGATCTACGTCCATCTGGTGGATCGCTCCCATTTGTGCCATCGTCGCTCTTCTCTCCGCCATTTTGTGCTACATCCTGATGAAACGTGCCGGCACGGGCAACGAACGCATGGAGGAGATCGCCGGATATGTGCGCGACGGCGCGATGGCGTACCTGAAACAGCAGTATTCGCGCGTCGGCATCGTCTTCGCCGTCCTCTTCGTGATCTTCGCGATTCTGGCGGTCCTGAAACTCCAGAACCCCTTCGTCCCGGTCGCATTTCTGACCGGCGGCTTCTACTCCGGCCTCTGCGGCTTCGTGGGCATGAAGACGGCCACCTGCGCGTCCAGCCGTACGGCGCAGGGCGCGAGCGAAAGCCTGAACCGCGGCCTTCAGGTCGCGTTCCGGTCCGGCGCGGTCATGGGACTCGCCGTGGTCGGGTTCGGCCTGTTCGACATCACCGTGTGGTATTTCATTCTTGACCGCCTGGTCTACACGCCCGAGCACATGGCGCAGGGCCTTTCGTTCCTCGGTCTCCCGCTCGTCGCGCCCGGATTCGACGCCGCGCACAAGTTCGTCGAGATCACGACCACCATGCTGACGTTCGGCATGGGCGCTTCCACGCAGGCGCTCTTTGCTCGCGTCGGCGGCGGCATCTACACGAAGGCGGCTGACGTCGGCGCCGACCTTGTCGGCAAGGTCGAGGCGGGCATTCCCGAGGACGACCCGCGCAACCCCGCCACCATCGCGGACAACGTCGGCGACAACGTCGGCGACGTCGCGGGCATGGGCGCGGACCTCTACGAATCCTATTGCGGCTCCATCCTCTCCACCGCCGCCCTCGGCGCCGCCATCCCCGCCGCGATGAAGACCACGGTCGCCTACGTGAACGCCCCGATGATTGTCGCGGGCATCGGCGTGGTGCTGTCCCTGATCGGCATCTTCGCGGTCCGCTGCAAGGAAGGCGCGAGCATGGGCACTCTCCTCCGCGCGCTGCGCCTCGGCACCTGGGGCAGCTCCGTCCTGATCGTCGTCGCGTGCGCCGTCCTGGCGTGGTTCGGCATCCTCACCTGGGGCGTGTTCGGCGCGATCGTCTCCGGCCTGGTCGCCGGCGTGGTGATCGGCTACAGCACCGAGTATTACACCTCCGACGAATACAAGCCGACCAAGGAACTCGCTGCGCAGGCGCAGATGGGTCCCGCTCCGACCATCATCTACGGCCTTTCCCTCGGTATGCTCTCCGCCGCGATCCCGGTCGTCGCGACCGTCGCCGCGATCATCAGTTCGTTTGCCTGCGCGGGCGGCTTCACGCAGGGCACGATCTTCGGCCTGTACGGCATCGGGTTCGCCGCCGTCGGCATGCTCGCCACGCTCGGCATCACGCTCGCCACGGACGCCTACGGCCCCATCGCCGACAACGCCGGCGGCAACGCCGAGATGTCCGCGCTCCCGCCGCACGTCCGCGAACGCACCGACGCCCTCGATATGCTCGGCAACACCACGGCCGCCACGGGCAAGGGATTCGCCATCGGGTCCGCCGCCCTCACCGCCATGGCGCTGCTCGCCGCCGAGATCCAGGAGATCGAGATCTGGGGCAGCAAGTTCAATGCGTTCCCGATGGAGGTCAAGGCGAAACTTCTGCTGGATTCCGACCACTTCGCCGTCCTCGTCGATTTCTTCAAGATCAACGTCATGAACCCGATGTTCCTCTGCGGATGCTTCCTCGGAGCCATGATGGCGTTCGTCTTCTGCGCCCTCACCATGAAGGCAGTCGGACGCGCCGCCGGACGCATGGTCGAGGAGGTCCGCCGCCAGTTCCGCACGATCCCCGGCATCATGGACGGCACCGGCAAGCCCGACTACGCCCGCTGCGTGGCGATCTCCACCAAGGGCGCCCAGCACGAGATGATGCTCCCCGCGCTCCTCGCCATCATCATCCCGGTCGCCACCGGCCTGATCCTCGGCGTGCCCGGCATCATGGGCCTGCTCATCGGCGGCCTAACCTGCGGATTCTCCCTCGCCTGCATGCTGAACAACGCCGGCGGCGCGTGGGACAACGCCAAGAAGCACATCGAAAAAGGCAATTTCGGCGGCAAGAAGCTCCCGGACGGCACCAAGAACCCCGTTCACGGCGCGGCCGTCATCGGCGACACCGTCGGCGATCCCTGCAAGGACACCAGCGGTCCGGCCCTGAACATCCTCGTGAAGCTCATGAGCATGGTCGCGGTCGTCTTCACTCCGCTCTTCATCAAGGTCGCCCCCGCCATCCAGGAATGGCTCGGCCTTATCCAGAAATAAGACACGATCCGGTTTCCGGATTTGTTTCCCTTTTTGCCCTTCGCTCTTCCATGACCGGAGGGCTTTTTTTCAGGCGATCGGAGATCGGAAAGACAAAACGTATTTCCCCGTGCCGTAGCGCAGCACGGCACTATTGCAGTGGAGGACTTGTCCTCCCCTCCCTTATTGCTTCGGGGGCTTTTTCGAGGTGGATTTCTTTGCCGCGGGCTTCTTCGCAGTCGGCTTCTTCTCTGCCGGTTTCTTCGCGGCTGTCTTTTTCGCGGGTTTTTCCGGCGCGAGTTTCAGCGCGTCGAGCTGGTCCCACGGCGACGGCGCGGCGGCGTCCGGTTCGGGTTCCGCCTCCCGCGTGTCGCAGGAACACGAGGCATGGTTGAGGTTCGCGCCGCATACCGGGCAGATGCCCTTGCAGTCCGGGGAACAGTAGAAGCAGGACGGAACGGCGAGGAGAAGCTCCTCGCGAACGTCGTCCGTGAGGTCGACTTCCAGGTCGCGGACCTTTTCGAAGTGGAAACACAGATCCTTGACGGCGACCGTTACGCGGATGTCGTCGAGACAGCGCGCGCAGACCGTGGCGAGCGGGACGGACGCCCTGCCGGTCACGACGAGGTCGGCGCCTGCCATGACCGCCGAAAGATGGTACGTGATGCCGCCCGCGGGAGCGAGCGGCGGATCGGCGTCCGGCGGGAGCTCCAGGATCTCGGCGGATTCCATGCCGTCGAGCAGATACGGGGTGTCGGGGAGGATATGCGAAGTGTTGATCTTGATCATGATTTGACCGGCTCCATTTTGCTGCGGATGGCGGCGACGACTTCCGGGGGCACGAACGCGGAAACGGAGCCGCCGCAGGACGCGATCTCGCGGATGAGGCGCGAACTCAGGAAGGAGTATTCCGGGCTCGGCATCATGAAGAGGGTTTCGCAGGCGGGGTTCAGCTCGCGGTTCATGAGCGCCATCTGGAACTCGTACTCGAAATCGGAAACGGCGCGCAGGCCGCGGATGACCGCCGAGACTTCGAATGCGGACACGGCGTCGGCGAGCAGACCGGTGAACGTGACGACGCGGACATTCGGGACGGTCGCCGTGACCTTGCGGATGAGCTCGATGCGCTCGTCCGTCGTGAAAAGCGGGGATTTCTCCGAATTGCGCGCGACCGCCACCAGCACCTCGTCCGCGATGCGCGCCGCGCGCCGGATGACGTCCAGATGCCCGTTCGTGACCGGATCGAAACTGCCGGGATACATGAGGCGTTTCATGCTTCGACCTCATCCTGTTTCTTTGCGTCGCATAGTTCGCCGATCCGGTCCGCCGGGAATATCGCAAGCTCCGGCGCGGAGGGGTTGTAAAACGCCAGCTCGGATGCGTCGGCGTAGGCTGGGAGCACTTCCAGCATCCTGCCGTCCGACGTTTTCGTGAGGCGGTCGTGGAAATGCCCCACGAAGACGATGGAGTCAGGCGGGCATGACGAAAGGAATTTGAGCGCGATCGGCTCCGGGAAATACTGTTTGTGCGCCTGGTTCGTGGTCCTGAGGCGTTCGCGGACGTAATGCGCGAACGACGGTCCGAACGTGGGGCCGATGCACCACAGGAACCAGCGCGTCAGGACGTTGCGGAGGATGAACCGCAGCACCGTGTAGGTGTAGTCCTTCCGGTTGATGCGGTCGCCGTGAAGCCACAGAAGCGTTCCGTCCTCGTACGAATCCTCGCTCGAGTACGAAAACGCGTCCGGGTATGTCTTCGCCACGAAAAACTCGTGGTTGCCCTCCAGGAACACGATCCGGCGCTGCTCTTTTTCCTTGCGGCACCAGTCGAGGAAGCGCCGGTGTTCGTCGTTTTCATACCCGCGCAGCCCGATCCACAGGTCGAAGATGTCGCCCAGGAAGATGATCCCGATGTCCTTGGGCAGGCGCGACACGCCGTCGAGCATCCGGAAGAATTCGTCTTCCGGCTCGCGGCAGGTCAAATGTGCGTCGGCGATCATCAGCCAGCGTTTGGACATAGCGGAGGGGGGCCCTTTCCATGTTTCGTCTTCAGTCCGGCGGAGCCGGAATAAATATAATATCATACTATATCACGAAAACGCGAAAAAGAAAGCGAAAGTGTTTGACTTTTGGAAAAAATATGTCATATTAATAGGGCTTGGAACTCAGGTCCGGTTCATGAATCCGATTCGGAATCATCTGGACACGCGCTCCCGGAAAGCACGACGCCGGCTTAGCTCAGCGGTAGAGCTACGGTTTTGTAAACCGTCGGTCCTCGGTTCGAATCCGAGAGCCGGCTCCAGTTTCATCCTCAAAATCCACTTTTCCTCCCTCTTGTGTCCTTTTGTTTTTTCTGATTTGAAGCGGATAATCCGGGCCGTTTTCGGAAAAGACCATAACCGCAATTTGAGCATGGCGCACCGCAAGCCGTTTCAGCGTTGCGACAGGAAGGATTTGCGACGTTTTTCCGTCCGGATTCCACCCGTTCAATGTTTCATAAAAAATGGCTGGTTTACTCTTGATTTTTCTTTTCGCCATGGTATATTAAGCTGAAACAGGTTCGGCAAACAAAAAAATGAATGAACGGAGGATCTTCAACATGAGCGAAGAAAAAGAATACGGGACATACGATGCCCCCTGGACACAGACATTCGACCTCGCTTTCCTGTTTATGTGGATTTATGCCCTTATCGGGCTGACCGTTTATACCATCTGGTACGACCACAAAGGCGTCATCGACCGCGAGTTCTTCGCGTTCGGCCTGACCAAGATCATCGTCGTCGGTGCGGTCTCCCTGGTAGGCGGCCTTGTCTGCCGGAAGTTCTGCGCCACGGACGAGAAAGGCTACATCGTCTACACGCGCCCGACCAAGTTCAAGGTGAACTACACGCGCAAGCTCCAGCATTTCGCCGCCTACCTCGCCCCGCTCATCAACCCCTTCGGCAAGCACGAAGGCCTGCTTCCTCACCTGTGGGAGACCCTCTTCGTGATGCTGACCTTCCTGCTGCTCATCAAGCCGCTGCGCGAAAACTGCCGGTTCTTCATGCTCCAGTTCAACTCCATGGACCGTCCCGAGGACCGTCCGCACACGCTGAAATGGATCATTCTCGGCAACCTGCTCCCCGGCCTGCTCCTGAGCGTCTTTTTCCAGAACCTCTTCGAGAACACCTTGCACGAGCCGTACCTGGTCATGATCATCGTGCTTGCGGTGAGCATCGGCGACGGCCTCGCCGAGCCCATCGGGAAGTATTTCGGCAAGCACAAATACACGGTCCCGGCATGGAATTTCAAGCGCAGCTACACGCGTTCCTACGAGGGCAGCGCGTGCGTGTTCTTCACGACGCTGATCGCGATCTTCATCTTCCACGGCGAATTCGACACTGCGCGCCAGTTCGTCGCGGCGCTGGTCATCCTCCCGCCGCTGATGACGTTCGCCGAAGCGTTCGCCCCTCACTCCATGGACACGCCGCTGATGATGCTTTCCGGCTATACCGTTCTCGCCGGCATCTGCTGCTGGAACTGGTTCTGAGCGGCGGAAACGTTGCCCCCTGCGTTCCGCCTGGCATGAGTCAAAATGTGCTCGCGAGCCAGGCGCCCGCGAGCCCGTGTCAGCTCAGGACGAATAAGATAAAACGCCTGAAAACGCGCTATTTCCCAGTCTGGTCCGACTCTATGGTTTCGGCCAGGGCTGTGTAATCCCGCAGATCGGGATCTCTTTGAAGGCAGACCGTCAGCACGCGCCATGTGCGTGTCGAAAAATAACACAGATACGACCATGCCACACGTCCCCATGCTCCATGCTTCGGCAGCCGGTAAATGCGGCGGATCTTGCCTGGATTGAGCGTTTTGATATGGTTCAGCAATCCTCCGGTCACTTGTCCGCGCGCCCTGAAACGCCCCAGAAGAAGCGCAACGTTTTTCTGTTCGCCAAGTCTTCCGCGTAACTCGAATATCCGGCGGAACTCAGCTGATTTCCGGGGATCCGCCCCGAATTCCGCGATCCTGTCGGAAGGGAAGAACTCCGGGAATGCCGCCAGCAGATCGCCCGGATACGGCAGATGCCAGCATGCCGCCATCGAACGAAGCTTCGCGAAATCCACCGTTTCCTTTTGCATCACCATCGCCGCATCGGTCAGCAGTTTCGGCAGCCGGGCGTGGTAGTACGACTGCGAGGCAGCATGCCGTGCGAGCATCAGCAGGTTCATTTCCGGCGATAATATCCGTTGTCCGTCGCCGCCGGGGCATTCAACTGTCTCGTCCCACATTTCCCGCGGATTAACTCCTTCGAAGTTCGCAAGCGTGAAGTGCGGTTCGAGGGCGTATTGTCCGCGGACATGCAGCGAAAAATGGTGCGCCTCCGTTTTCTTTACTGCTTCGTGATCATCCGAGTATGACTCCGGGATCGTCCAGCCGTCATTCTTCAGCACTTCAAGCGCCCGTTCGCAGTCGTCCGGGTGGAACCAGATATCCCAGTCGTTGAAGGCGCGCAGAGCATTGTCCGGGTACAGACGGTATGCCAGGTCCGCGCCCTTGATCGGCACGAACCGCAGTCCGTGCGACGCCAGCACCCCGTAGAGGCGTTTCAGTTCCAGTACGCCTTTGATCGCCTTCAGCTGTCGCAACTGATATGCTTTCTGGTATTCCGCGCGCTTCTCCTCCGGCAGGACATCATGCAGATACCGGTAAAACCACGTCGCCAGCCCGAAACGCTTTCCTTGCGCCTCCAGTTCGGTGCGTTCGGACTCGTTCAGGGCACCGTAAAACGCAGGGGCGTCGCCGTAGATACAGGCCCCCAGAAAACGCAGCAGTTCGCCCGGGATCCCGTAGTCGTAGCTCATCATTTCGTGTCCGTGTTCAGGCGGCGGGCGCGGGCGTCTTTTCCCGGTGGATGGCGATGGCGCCGAGCAGGCAGACGCCGAGGAGCATCGGGTAGAATAGTGACCCGACGAGGCTCAGGGACGATACGTCCAGATTCGAGGTCTGCGCCACGCCCGCCGCGATCAGGATCTGCGCGCCGTAGGGGATCATGCCCTGTACCACGCAAGACCCGGTGTCCAGGATGCTCGCGATGCGCTTGGCGGAGCAGTGGTACTGTTCGGAAAGCTCGCGCGCGATGGGGCCCGCGATCACGATCGCCACGGTGTTGTTCGCAGTGAAGAGGTTGATGACCGCGACGAGCACCAGCACGCCGAATTCGCAGCCGCGCGCGGTATGTACCGGCTTTTTGATCTTCTCCATCAGGTAGCCGATGCCGCCGTTGCGCCGGATGGTCTGGAGCAGGCCGCCCGCGAGGATCGCCACGATGAGCGTCTCCGACATGCCGAGCGTGCCTTTCCCGATCAGGTCGAGCATGCCCCAGAGATCGAACGCGCCGTTCACGATCCCGGTGATCCCGGCGAGCACGGTCCCGGCGAAGAGCAGCAGCATCACGTTCCAGCCCAGCAGCGCGAAAACGAGGATCAGCAGGTACGGCAGCACCGCGAACGCGTTCGCCCAGGTCACGGCCTGCGCCGCCTCGGTCGTCCGCGCCGTGCCGCCGAAGAACAGATAGATCGCCGAGGTCGCGGCGAACGCCGGCAGGACCAGCAGGATGTTCTGGCGGAATTTGTCGCGCATGGCGATGTTCTGCGTGCGCGTGGCGGCGATGGTCGTGTCCGAGATCATGGAGAGGTTGTCGCCGAACATGGCGCCGCCCACGATCGCGCCGAGCAGCATCGCCGGGGAGATGGAGAGCCCGTCCGCGAGCCCCGCCGCGATCGGCGTGAGTGCCGCGATGGTTCCGCAGCTCGTGCCCACGGCCAGCGAGATGAAGCTCGCCACCAGGAACATCCCGAGCAGCATCAGCGAATCCGGCACGACCGCGCGGGCGATCACCACCGCGCCGTCGACCGCGCCCATGCCCTTTGCCGTGGACGCGAACGCCCCCGCCAGGATGAAGATCAGGCACATGATCATGATGTTCGGTTCGCCCATGCCGCGGGCGTAGATTTCCACTTTTTCGGCGAGCGGGCGTTTATGGTCCAGCACCAGCGCGGCCGCCGACGCCACCAGAAACGCGGTCGGCATCGGCACTTTGTAGAAATCGCGCGCCCAGATCGAAAGCCCGAGGTAGAACACGATGAAGACGAAAAATGGGATCAGGGCGCGGAACCGCGGCGCGCGGCATTCCATCTGCGGGAAATTGCTCATATCGGATAATCCTTTGTTGTTTCAGGATTACTATAGCATCTTTTTCCGCTTTTTTCAACACAACACGGCGCGATTCGCCAGAAAACCGCGGTAAAAAACGATTTCTTGCGCACACGCGCTAGTTTCAGTTAAAACAAACTCCTTTTAACTGAAACTAGACTATTATTTCTCGTCTTTATTTGAAGTAGAATTTCGGTAATGCCCCTATTTTGTGTCCGAGCGAAGCCGGACACTACCGCAGTGGAGGACTTGTCCTCCCCTTCCCGCGCATACGCGCTAATACACGCGCTAGTTTCAGTTAAAACAAACTGCTTTTAACTGAAACTAGAATTTCCTTTCCAATTCAACAAACAAACACCAAAAAAACACACGTGCGACGGTTGAGGCTTTCTAAATGGGGAGCCAGTCCACGAACCGAAACCACGCCTTTTCCAGATGGTCCGACCACAATTCCTTCAGCGCATCGGTGCAGTACTCGACGGGCGATGCGTAGCCGTATGAATGGAGTTCGAGCCGTATGGTCCACTTCAACGCTTGATACGGGTTCCACGACCCGCGGTAATGATCCCTCAGCAGCCGCATTGCCGCGTCGTCCCCCTGCAGCGCGGCCTTTTTCAGCCACCTGATGCCCTCCGCGGTGTCCTGCGGTACGCCGTTGCCGTTCAGATAGTACTCCCCCAGGTAGCGCTCTTCCGCCATCGAGCAGAATCCCGCGCCGATGCGAACGCGCCTGATGGCTTCCGGCTTGTACTCCTGCACGCCCGGCTCGTCTTTCCCGTTCATCGTCCGGAGCGCCAGGACGGACTGGTAGAAGGGGACTCCGGCCTCCGCGTACCGGATCAGCGGCGACCTGCCCGACCGGAAGATTTCGAGGTCCTCGAATTCCTTATGGACATCCGAGATGATCCGGCCTATGTAGTAGATTTCTCTGTTGTCCTGTTCGAGCAGATCGTAGAGCCGCTGCACGGTCCGCTTCAGGAACGCAGCCGTATTCTCCTCGCCGAGGTATTCGTCCAGACAGGTTTTCAGCGGTGAGGATTCCGGTTCGATGTAATAGGACATGTTGTCCGTCCAAAGATACAGGTCCTTCGCGCTGCCCTCGTCCAGGTGTTTCATGGCGACGTCGAATGCCTTCCTCCGCCACCGGTCCGCCTCCTCGGAGACCACCACGATCTCCTCTTCCTCATACTCCTCGCCTTTCTCTTCGGCCTCCTCCTGTTTCGCCTCGATCTCGGCCTTGATGCGCCTCCATTCCCTCCATTCACACACGTTCGCGTAATCCATCATGGCCTTCACGGACCCGAGCTCGGCGGCCTGACGGTACCACTCCTCGGCCTCCTCGCGCTGCCGTTCGTCGCCGTATCTCATTTTGTGCGCCGCGGCGAGCATCGCCTTCACATTTCCCTGCCGTGCCGCTTCGCGGAGGATGTCGAGCGCCTTCTCCTTGCGTTCCTTGAAATCCGCGCTGGTGTTGGTCTCGTTCGAGTCGAATTTCTCCAGCATTACAAAGGGATCGCCGTTCGCCGTCGCCATCCGGCACCATTTCCTGATTTCTTCGTACATCATTTCTTTGGTTTTTTCCGTCAGGAAAGCGCGGTGGCCGACCACAGGATGAAGCCCGGCCAGGTAACTCTGCGCCAACGCGTTCTGCGCCTTTGCGTGCCCCTGCAGCGCGGCCCTGCGGAACCATTTGACCGACATGTACCCGGATTTCTCGATGCACCTTCCGCGCGCCTCGTCGATCTCCATGTCCAGGAACTTCAGTTCGTCCGGCGGGAGTCCGAGCTCGTGGCCGAAATACAGGCATCCGAGCTGGAACTGCGCCTCGGCGTCGCCCGATTCCGCCTGCTTCAGCACGTCTTTCAGGTCGTCGGTCCAGAACGATTCCTCCGGAAAGCGTTCACGGAGGAGGCGTTTCTTTTTGTAGTCGGAGACGTCGAGCAGCGCGATGGCCTCCAGCGCCTGCAGCGCCTCCTTCCGCTCGGCCGAATCCTTGTCGGGATACGCCCGCCAGATGTACAGCTGCGTGCGTCCCCCGAGGAACATCAGGGGTTCCGGGTCGTCGTAGTCGAACGGGAGCGGCATGACATCGGTCTCCATGTCGATCACGAGGAAGGTGGCGAGCATCAGGAGGCAGAAGAGCGGCGCGCCGAGCGCGACCAGCAGGATTTTGAGGTTTCTTCTCTTCATCGTCTGCACTTCCCGCCGGTTCATCGCCGCCGGAGATCGTCCCAGGCGTTTTCGGCCGCGTTCTTCACCTGGTAGATCACGTATTCGGGGGCGGAATCACAATGCGTCGAATAGGCATCCGCCCGGAGCTCCCATCGAAACGCCTCGAACCAATTTTTCGGCGGGTCGCCGGTGCGGAGACAGTTGCTCAGCAGGCGCATTGCGACAACATCGCCTTTTCCCGCAGCTGTCCGCAGCAGTCTGACGCCTTCCGCCTTGTCCTTCGGTACGCCGGTCCCGTCCAGATAACATTTTGCAAGTCGGCGTCGCGCTTCGAGATAGCCGAATCCGGCGAGCTTGCGGAGCAGCCTGACGCCCTCGGCCTGTTCCGCCGGCGTACCGCTGTCCAGCAGATGATCCGCGTATCTCTCCTGATACAGATACATGCCAAGCTCCGCGAACAGACGGTCGAGCGTGTCGTAGTCCAGTCCGGCGATTCCCATCAGGTGCCGGATGACCTGGGGTGCGTCTTCATAGTCGCCATGCCGTTCGATCAGTTCCCACAGCCGCGGCATGACCCGTGCGGCGAACGCCTCTTCGCTTTCCCCTCCGGTCAGTCTTTCCAGAAAAACAGGCACAGAGAGTTCCCTGACTTTCCGGATCCCCCTGGCGCTGCCCTCGTCCAGCTGCTTCATGGCGGCATCGTATGCCTTCTGCCGCCATTCCCAGTCCTTGGGGACGGTATCCTCATCGTCCGGCTCCATCATTTTTTCACGGTATTCCGCGTATGACACCATGCCGGACACGTTACCGAGTTCGGCGGCCTTGCGGTACCATTCGGCTGCGCCGTCGATGTCGTCGAAATACTCCAGCAGGGATGCCGTCGAGAGAATCGCCTCGACGTCGCCATGTTCGGCAGCTTCGCGGAAGATCGCGAGCGCCGCTCTTTTGTTCCGTTCTTCGTCCGCATCCGGGCCGTGCCCCATCCACAGCGCATCGGGATCGCCCTGCATGGCCGCACTGGTGCACCATTCTTCGCCTTCGCGTTCGAGCTGTTCTAAGAGTCTGGGCTTCAGGATGTGGACTGAAGCATCCGCGACATTTTTGAATGCCGGATGCCCGAGCATGTTTCTGAGAATCCGGCTCTGCGCCTTCGCGTGCCCCTGCAGAGCGGCCTTGCGGAACCACTTGTATGCCATGGACTCGGACTTCATGACGCATTCGCCGCGATCCATGTCGGCGTCGGAGGCACGGATATCTCTTCTCGACGAATAAAAACAGCCGAGCCGGAACTGCGCCTCAGCGTCGCCCGATTCCGCCTGCTTCTGCAGAGCCTTTATATCCTCGGTCCAGAACGATTCCTCCGGGAAACGTTCGCGGATGCGGCGCGCTTTCTCGTCCTCGGGGATTTCGAGCAGCGCGATATCCTCCAGCGCCTTCAGCGCCTCCTTCCGGGCGGGCGACTCCTTGTCCGTCGACTGGATGATGTAGCGTTCCGTGCGTTCAGCAAGCTCCCACAGGGGTTCCGGGTCGTCGTAGTCGTACACCGGAGCGGAACGGGTCAGCACCGAAAGCGCGACGAGCCCGGCGATCAGCAGGACGCATATCACCGGGATTCCCAGCGCGATCAGCAGGACTTTGCGGCTTCTCTTCATGAACAAGGCTATTCCCAATTAAGGAGAGGTGGTATTTCATCATAACTATATCACGCAAAAGAAAAGATTGCAAGCTGGAAAACAGGCGAAACGGGGAAAATCGTCGGAAACGGGGAAAATCGTTGGAAACGGGGAAAATCGTTGGAAACGGGACAAAAGCAAATGAATTCGGCCAAATCAACCCAAGTTTCAGTTAAAAGGAACTTGTTTTAACTGAAACTTGCGCGTATGCGCGGGAACCGGTTTTTCAGTAGTGTCATGTCTCCTGTTTTGTCGAGGCAGCAATGTGTTCGAAACTGTCAAAATCTCTTGAATATCAAATGATTGCTTTAGTCGCCAAGCTGTCGCTTGGAGTTAATTCGGAGCTTTTGAACATACCCGCGTATGCGCGGGAGAACAGGTAGGGACGGCATTCTACACTTGATCGTGTTCCTTTTTTCCGGTTTTCTGCAACGGAAGACGGAGGCGCGGGCTTGAAAAAGGCGTCAAGTTGCATTATATTATTTAGATTAAACCAAAATTCCAAACCGTAACCGTCATTCACAACAGGAGACTGACACCATGTCCAAGATGATTTCCCCGCTCCAGCAGGTCCGCAGCGAATACGCCCCGAAACTGCCCCCGGCGCTCCGCAACGGCGCGACCGTGAAGGTCGAAAAAGGCGCCCCTCTCGCCGCCTTCGCCGACGCTGAAAAGATCGCCGCCCTCTTCCCGTCCACCAGCAACATGCCCGATCTGAAGTTCAGCGCGGGCGGCGCGGGCGAAGGCAAACCCGTGAATGTGGCGGTCATCCTCTCCGGCGGCCAGGCCCCCGGCGGCCACAACGTCATCGCCGGTATCTACGACGGCATCAAGTCGCTGAACAAAGCTTCACGCATGTTCGGCTTCAAGGGCGGCCCGAGCGGGTTCGTGGACAACGACTACGTCGAGATCACCGACGAGTTCATGAACGCCTACCGCAACACCGGCGGGTTCGACATGATCGGTTCCGGCCGCACCAAGCTCGAACAGGTCGAACAGTTCGACAAGGGCGCGGTGAACTGCAAGGCGCTCGGCATTTCCGCCCTCGTCATCATCGGCGGCGACGACTCCAACACGAACGCCTGCCTGCTCGCCGAGTACTATAAGGCGAAAAACATCCCGATCCAGGTCATCGGCTGCCCGAAGACCATCGACGGCGACCTGAAGAACAAGTTCATCGAGACGTCCTTCGGCTTCGACACCGCCAGCAAGGTCTACAGCGAGCTCATCGGCAATATCTCCCGCGACGCCAACTCCGCCAAGAAATACTGGCACTTCATCAAGCTCATGGGCCGTTCCGCTTCCCACATCACGCTCGAATGCGTCCTGAAGACCCACGTGAACGCTGCGATCATCTCCGAGGAAGTCGCCGCGAAGAAGCAGACCCTCTCCGGCATCGTCGACGACCTCGCGAAGATCGTCGCGAAGCGCGCGGAAAACAAGGAGAACTTCGGCGTTGTGCTCGTGCCGGAAGGCCTCATCGAATTCATCCCGGAAATGAAGGTCCTGATCGGCGAACTCAACGACGTCCTCGCCGCGAACGCCGACGAATTCAACGCCATCGCGAAGCCCGAAGACAAGATCGCGTACATCTCCGGCAAGCTCTCCGCCGCCAGCGCGTCCGTCTACGCCCAGCTCCCGACCGCCATCCAGCTTCAGCTCTCCATGGACCGCGATCCGCACGGCAACGTGCAGGTGTCCCTCATCGAGACTGAAAAGCTCCTCGCGCAGCTCGTGAAGCAGCGCCTCGCCGCCATGAAGAAGGAAGGCAAGTACGTCGGCAAGTTCTCCAGCCAGACCCACTTCTTCGGCTACGAAGGCCGCTGCGCCGCCCCGTCCAACTTCGACGCCGACTACTGCTACAGCCTCGGCTTCAACGCCGCCGCCATCATCGGCTCCGGCGCGACCGCCTACATGTCCTATGTCGGCAACCTCGCGAAATCCGCCGACGAGTGGACCGCCGGCGCGGTGCCGCTGACCGCCATGATGAACGTCGAGCACCGCCACGGCGCGGACAAGCCGGTCATCAAGAAAGCGCTCGTCGAGCTCGACGACGCTCCGTTCAAGTTCTTCGCCGCCAACCGCGGCGAATGGGCTGTGAACACCTCGTTCGTCTATCCCGGCCCGATCCAGTACTTCGGCCCGTCCGTCGTCTGTGACGCCAAGACCGAAACGATCAAGCTCGAACACCAGTAAGAAAATCGGGGACAGGAAAGGCATTCACCATGGCCGAACAGGGAACCAAAATCGACGTGGCCCAGGTCGCCTCGCTGGCGCGCCTGAGCCTGCCTCAGGACATGATCCCGCGTCTGCAAGCCGAAATGGAGCAGATCGTCGGCTATGTCGAAATGCTCGCCGAACTCGACGTCTCCGGCATCGAACCCACCGCCCACGCCGTCGCGCGCACCAACGTGCTCCGCGACGACGTGCCCTCCGATCCCTTCCCGCGCGAGGCCATGCTCGCCAATGCGCCCGACCTGATCGAAGGCGAACTCGTGAAGGTCCCGCAGGTCCTTCCCGGGGAGGGCATCGCATGACGAACGCCGAGCTCATTTCCCTGTCCCTCCGCGATGCCGCCGCCGCCCTCCGCGACGGCCGCGCCACCTCGACCGCGCTCTGCACGGCCTTCCTTGAACGCATTCAGGCGGTCGAGCCGAAGGTGCGCGCGCTCCTCGCCGTGAACCCGGAATCCGTCCTGGCGCAGGCCGCCGCTTCCGACGCCCGCCGCGCCGCGGGCGCTCCGCTCGGCGAGTTCGACGGCATCCCGATTACGCTCAAGGACAACATCTGCGCGAAGGACGAACAGTGCTCCTGCGCCTCGAAGATCCTGAAGGGCTTCATCTCCCCGTACGATTCCTTCGTGACCGGCAAGCTGAAGGCCGCCGGATGCGTCCTGCTCGGACGCGCCAACATGGACGAGTTCGCCATGGGATCCTCCTGCGAGAACAGCGCGTACCAGCGCACCGCGAACCCGTGGAACCTCGACTGCGTGCCGGGCGGCTCCTCGGGCGGGTCCGCTGCGTCCGTCGCCGCGCTGGAGACGGTCGCCGCACTCGGTTCCGACACGGGCGGATCCATCCGCCAGCCCGCGGCCTTCTGCGGCGTGGTCGGCCTCAAACCGACCTACGGACGCGTCTCCCGGAACGGCCTCGTGGCGTTCGCTTCCTCGCTGGACCAGATCGGTCCCCTGTCCCGCACCGTGTGGGACGCCGCCGCGATCCTCGACCTGATCGCCGGGCACGACGAAAAGGACTCCACGAGCCTGCCGCAGCAGCCGGAGGGCTTCGCCGCCGACCTGGAGGCGTTCGAACAGAACCCGCGCCTCGACGGCGTGAAGATCGGCCTCCCGAAGGAATACTACGAGCTCGAGGGCATGGACCCCGCCGTCAAGCAGATCATGAACGACTCCATCGAGGTGTTCCGTTCCCTCGGCGCCACGTTCGTCGACGTTTCGCTCCCCCACACGAAATACGCCATGGCGTGCTACTACATCATCGCCACGGCCGAGGCGAGCGCGAACCTGGCGCGGTTCGACGGCATCCGCTACGGCTACCGCAGCCCGAACGCGACCGACATCAATTCGACCTACGAGAAGTCGCGCGGCGAAGGGTTCGGCAACGAAGTGCTCCGCCGCATCATGCTCGGCACCTACGTGCTCAGCAGCGGCTACTACGACGCCTACTATCTGCGCGCGCAGAAGGTCCGCACGCTGCTTCGCCGCGACTTCCAGGAAGCCTACAAGCTCTGCGATTTCCTGCTGACCCCGGTCACGCCCGCGCCCGCGTTCCATTTCGGCGCGAAGACCGACCCGCTGCAGATGTACCTCTCCGACGTTTTCACCACGGCGCTGAACCTGAGCGGCGACTGTGGCCTGAGCGTGCCCGCCGCGATCGACGCCGGCACCGGACTGCCCGTCGGGATCCAGCTTATCGCCCCCGCCATGGAGGAGAAACGCATCTTCCGCGCCGGTCGCGCGTTCGAGCTGGCGCGAGCTCAGAAAGATTTCATCGCCCCGCTGTCGTAAGGGGCTTGGATGCGAGGCGGCCGAACCGCCGGCCGCCCACGCGTTCCGTTTTGAACAGGAAGGAGGCGTGCGGACATGAATACCGAATCGACCGGACTTCTGACGGCGTGCCGCGCCGCGGAAGCGTCGTTCCATGTGTTTTTCACGGGGGAATCCCCTGCGCCCGATACCTTTGCGGGCCGCCTCGGCGCCGCGCTCGCCGCCATCGAACTTGACTGCGAGCACGGGCATTCGTCCTCGAAGGCCGTCAGGACCAAGATCACGAAGCCGCTTCACAGGCTGCCGCCCGATGATCCGGCGCACCATGGCGCGACAGGATTCGTCAACCTCTTCGAAGCGCCTCCGGACGGCACGGCCGATTCCGTCGACGCGCTGAACCTGCTTGCCTCCGCCTGCACCGGATTTCCGTTCAGCCGCCTGCTGGACAAGATGCTGTTCGAGCGCCTCGCGGTCCTGTCGCCGCACGAGGCGCGTCCCAATGCGCTGGAATCCGATTCCGACGCCGCTTTCTTCTACCGTCATGCCGTGCGCCTGGCGGAACTCCTGAAGGACCTGATTCCCGCGTACTGCGCCATGCTCGCGGAACGTTCCGGCGAAGCGCCCGAAGGCGCGGTCTCCCGACTGCGTCCCTCCGTGCTCAAGCTCGAATCGGCGCAGAGCGCGTTCCTGCGGATGAAGCCCGGCGCGGTCGCGCTGGAAGTCGCGCGGATGTCCTCGGACGACCCCTTCGCGCACGGCCGCATCTTCCGGCATCAGGATGGCGCGTTCGTGCCGCTCGAACTCCCCTCGATTCGGTCCGCGGACGAATTCTACGGCTACCAGTCTGTGCGCCGGATGTTCCAGGAGCATTTCCGGGCGTTTTCCGAGGGGCGGAACAACCTTCCGCTCCTCATTTCGAGCCTGCCGGGCCTCGGCAAGACGCAGATGAGCATTGCCTACAGCCTTTCCTTCCCGAACATCACGCTGATCATCCCTCAGCCGGAGGACCTGACCGCCGGATTGGAACCGCTGATCGCCGAGCTCGCCGCCTGGCCCGAACACAAGTTCATGCTGTTCTTCGACGACATCGACGCTGCCAGGACCGACTGGTATTATTTCCGCACGAACATCGGCGGCACGTTCTCCCTGCCGGAAAACATCACGCTCACGATCGCCTCGAACCAGCGGTTTCCCGCGAACATCTCCAGCCGCGGACGTGGTTGCGAGTTCCCGATGTTCGACGAGATCCGCTGCCAGGAGATGATCCTGGACTTCCTCACAGCAAAGGGGTTGCGCGACCCCTCGAAGAACCTTGTTGCCGTGATCGCGTCCGACTACGTGAGCGAGTTTGGGCAGAAGCAGTTCGAGGAGCTTTCGCCGCGTACGCTTGTGCGCTACCTCGACCACTACCTTACCGACCCCGCCAAACGCAAGACGCTCATGGACGAGGCGAACAGCGAGGTCGTGCCGCAGCCCGATCCGCAGGTCTTCTACGAGGAGAACGTGAAGCTCATGCGCTCCATCCACGGCGAGGAAGCCCTCGACCAGTTCCGACAGGACGCCGTCCATGCCAAGTGACGATTCCGACATCCTTTTCCCCTCCGCGCCGGATTCCGACGAATTCGAGTTCGGCTCCGTCGACGGTCTATTCGTCGGAGAGGACGACGGCGAACTGAAGCCCCTGCTTGGGGACGATTACTACATGCGCGCCGCGCTCCGGTGCGCCCAGCAGGCCGCCGACGCGGGCGAAGTCCCGGTCGGAGCCGTGGCGGTGAAGGACGGCCTCATCATCGCGCGTTCGTGGAATCAGGTGGAGCTGCTGAAGGATGCGACCGCCCACGCCGAACTCATGCTGATTGCGAGTTTGCCTCAGGTCATCGGCGATTGGCGGCTGGACGGCATCGACATCTATGTGACCAAGGAACCGTGCGCCATGTGCGCCGGAGCCATGGTGAACTCGCGCATCCGCCGCGTGGTCTTCGGCATGCGCGATCCGCGCTGCGGCGCCGCCGGGACCGCCCTGAACGTGACCGGATTCCCCGGCATGCTCCACAACGTCGAAGTGACCGCCGGACTCATGGAGGAGGAGTGCAAGGAGATGTTCCAGGCGTTTTTCCGCACGGTCCGCGCGAACGCCCGAAAAAAGAAGTCCTGATTTGCGCCTCCGGCTTGAAAAAACGCCATTCCGGGGGTATATTTTTTCTTGCTATAATTTTTTAAATAACCCCTCCAAGCAAGGATAAGCTCATGGACTATCGTATTGAAATGTCGGTGAAGCCGCAGTGGCAGGACGCCCGCGGCCAGGGCGTCGTTCGCCGCCTTTCCGCCCTCCCCGGACTGCCGCCCGTCCGCGGCATCCGCACCCGTTCCGTCTACACTGTCTCCGCGAACATCACGCCGGAGGAGGCCGCGAAGGTCGCGCACGAACTCGCCGACCCGGTCACCCGCAGCGGCATCGTGGGCGAAACCCCGTCCGCCGATCTGAACTACACTTGGCTGATCCGCGTCGGGTTCAAGCCGGGCGTGACGGACAACGTGGCGCGCACGGCGTGGGAGGCAATCGGCGACATCATCGGCCGCAAGCTTTCCCGCGAGGAGCAGGTTTTCAGCTCGATCGAATATCTGGTCGATTCCCCCGAAATGACCCGCGAACAGGCGCAGCGCATCGCAACCGGCCTGCTCGCGAACGTCCTGATCGAATCGGTCGACGTCTTCTCCCGCGACGAGCTCGTGAACAGCTCCATCCCGCTGAACAAGCCCGTCATCAAGGGCCTCGGCGAGGTCATCGTCCGCGATTACGACCTGGAAGTCTCCGACGAAAAGCTCATGGAGCTGTCCCACAAGGGCACGCTCGCCCTCAGCCTCGAGGAAATGAAGTCCATCCAGGGCTACTTCCGCCAGCTCGGCCGCAAACCGACCGACGTGGAGATGGAAGTCCTCGCCCAGACATGGAGCGAACACTGCAAGCACAAGATCTTCGCCGCCGACATCGACTACACCACCCCGGACGGCAAGACCATCACGATCTCCTCGCTCTACAAGAGCTACATCAAGAAGAGCACGAAGGAGCTTCAGGCCGAGGTGCCGTGGCTCGTCTCCGTCTTCACCGACAATGCCGGCGTGATCCGCTTCAATGACCGTTTCGACCTCGTCTACAAGGCCGAGACCCACAATAGTCCGTCCGCGCTCGACCCCTACGGTGGAGCCATGACCGGCATCGTGGGCGTGAACCGCGACCCGCTCGGGACCGGGCAGGGTGCCGACCTGCTGCTGAACGTCTGGGGCTACTGCCTCGGTTCGCCGTTCACCGACCCGATCAACGTTCCCGAAGGCCTCCTGCATCCCCGCCGCCTCCGCGACGGCGTCCACAAGGGCGTGATCGACGGCGGCAACCAGAGCGGCATCCCGTACGCCGTCGGCTGGGAATACTTCGACGACCGCTACATCGGCAAGCCGCTCGTCTACTGCGGCACGGTCGGCACGCTCCCGCGCAAGGTCGGCGATCGCAACGGCTGGGAGAAGTTCATCGAGCCCGGCGACTATATCGTGATGACCGGCGGCCGCATCGGCAAGGACGGCATCCACGGCGCCACGTTCTCCAGCGAAGAGCTGCACAAGGACAGCCCCGTGCAGGCGGTCCAGATCGGCGACCCGATCACCCAGAAGCGCATGAGCGACTTCATCCACGAGGCGCGCGAACGCCTCCTCTACCGTTTCGTGACCGACAACGGCGCGGGCGGTCTCTCCTCCAGCGTCGGCGAAATGGCCGACGTCTGCGGCGGCTGCGACATGGACCTTGCGAAGGCCCCGCTCAAATACTCCGGCCTCCAGCCGTGGGAGATCCTCGTTTCCGAGGCGCAGGAACGCATGAGCTTCGCCGTCGCGCCGGAACGCCTCGACGAATTCCTGGCGCTCGCCGCCGCCCGCGACGTGGAGGCGACCGTGCTCGGCCGCTTCAACCACTCCGGCAAGTTCCACATCACCTACGGCGACCGCGTGGTGGCGGACATCGACATCAAGTTCATGCACGAGGGCCTGCCGAAACTCCACCTGAAAGCCGAGTGGAAGCCCCCGGTCTTCGACGAGCCGGTCATCTCCGGCCGCGACCTCTCCGCCGACCTCGTGAATCTCATCGGTCGCCTGAACATCTGCTCCGACGAATACAAGGCGCGCCAGTACGACCACGAGGTGAAGGGCCTCAGCATCATCAAGCCGTTCACCGGCGTCTGCCGCGACGTCGCCTCCGACGCCACCGTCACGCTCGCCGAACCTCTCGCGAAGGAGGGCATCGTGCTCTCCGCCGGCATCCTCCCGCGCTACAGCGACATCGACACCTACCACATGATGGCGTCCATCATCGACCTCGCCGTGCGCCGTTCCGTCGCCGCGGGCGCCGATCCCGACCACATCGCCGGCCTCGACAACTTCTGCTGGCCCGACCCCGTGCAGAGTGAGAAGACCCCGGACGGCGAATACAAGCTCGCGCAGCTCGTCCGCGCGAACATGGCGCTCTACGACTGCACCAAGGCGTTCAAGGTGCCCTGCATCTCCGGCAAGGACAGCATGAAGAACGACAGCACGCGCGGCGGCCGCAAGATCTCCATCCCGCCCACCGTCCTCTTCAGCACCATCGCCCGCATCGACGACGTGTCGCACGCGGTCTCCCTCGACGCCAAGTTCGCGGGCGACGCCGTGTACGTGCTCGGCGAGACCAAGCCCGAGCTCGGCGGCAGCGAATACTACGCCATGCTGGACGCCGTCGGCAACAACGTCCCGAAGGTCGACATTCCGAAGGCCTCCAAGCTCTACCATGCGCTCGCCGAGGTCATCAAGGCGGATATCCCGTCCTCCATCATCTCGCCCGCGCTCGGCGGCCTCGCCATCGCCGCGGCCAAGTCCGCCATCGGCGGCCGCCTCGGCATGACCATCGACCTCGACAAGCTCCCCGGCATCGAAAACCTGAACGCCGCCGAGGCGCTCTTCTCCGAGTCGAACTCCCGCTTCATCCTGACCTGCCGCCCCGAACGCGCCGCCGAGCTCGAAAAGATGCTCGCCGGAAACGTGTTCGCCCGCGTCGGCGTGACCACGGAGAAGCAGGAACTGGTGTTCACGCGCGGCGGCAAAGTCGTCGTGTCCGCCAAGCTCGCCGACCTCATCAAATCCTACAAATCCACGCTCGAAGGCGTTTAAGGAGGTTTCCGCATGATCCGCACCATCATCACAGGCTCCGCCGGACGCATGGGCAAGGTGCTCGTCGCCGCCATCGCCGCAAATCCTGAATTCCAGCTCGCGGGAGCCACCGAATATCCCGCCAGCCCGCTCATCGGGCAGGACGCCGGGACCGTCGCCGGAGTCGCCGCGCTCGACGTGCCGATCTCCGCCTCGCTCACGCCGGAAATGCTCGCCAACGCCGACGCCATCATCGACTTCAGCACCGGAAACGTGCTGGAGAACGCCCGCGCCGCCGCGAAGGCCGGGCTCTCCATCGTGATCGGCACCACCGCGCTTACCGACGCCGACAAAGCCGCCCTCCGCGAACTCTCCGCACAGGGCGCGCGCATCGTCCAGACGTTCAACTACAGCGTCGGCGTGAACCTCCTCTTCTTCCTCTCCGGCAAGACTGCCTCGCTCCTCGCCGACGATTTCGACATGGAGATCATCGAGGCACACCACAACCAGAAGAAGGACGCCCCGAGCGGCACCGCCGTCCGCCTCGCCGAAGTCCTCTGCGAAGCCGCGGACCGCACGCAGGACGATCTCCGCTACGGCCGCCAGGGCATCGTGGGCGCGCGCACCCGTCGTGAGATCGGCATCCACGCCGTGCGCGGCGGCGACATCGTGGGCGACCACACCGTGCTCTTCGCGGGCGACGGCGAGCGCATCGAGCTGACGCACCGCGCGTCCAGCCGCATGACCTTCGCGAAGGGCGCGCTCCGGGCCGCCAAATGGCTCGCGGGCGCTTCTGCCGGGTATTACGACATGCAGGACGTGCTCGGGCTGAAGTAAGCCGGGCGAACCGCAGGAGCCGCAATCATGCCGATCGGACTCAAAATCGGAAAGCTCGTGAACAAGACCGTCTGGCAGCCTGAAAACAAACAGGTTGTCATCGACCAGACGCTTGAGCTCACGTGCGACTGCGGCACCACCATCATCGTCGAACAGCACATCGACGGCATGACCATGATCGAGGGCGTCCGCCATCCGATCACAGCCGGCAACAATACCCTCGAACTGAAGCAGATGCGCATCGTGAACCCGCGCACGGTCCGCCCCGACGGCGAGCCCGCACTCTACGACCTCGCGGTCCGCGTCTACGCCGTGGGGATCGACCCCATCACCGTTTCCGAATCCGTTTCGTTCCTCAACCTCATAAAGGACCATTCATGAGCTATCAGAAAATCCGTCCGGTCGACGGCGACCGCATCACAGCGAATCCCGACGGCAGCCTCATTGTCCCCGATCAGCCGATCATCCCGTTCATCGAAGGCGACGGCATCGGCCCCGACATCACGGCGGCCTCCATGCACATCTGGAACACCGCCATTTCGAAAGCCTACGGCGGCAAGCGCAAGATCGCCTGGATGGAGGTCTTCGCCGGCGAGAAATCCTGCGAAGTCTACGGCGAAGGCGTCTGGCTCCCCGACGAGACGCTCGAGGCCATCTCCGAACACCGCATTGCCATCAAGGGCCCGCTCACGACCCCCGTCGGAAAGGGTATCCGTTCGCTGAACGTGACCCTCCGCCAGAAGCTCGACCTCTACGTCTGCCTCCGCCCCGTCCGCTATTTCCAGGGCGTCCCCTCCCCGGTCAAGCACCCCGAGCTTACCGACATGGTCGTCTTCCGCGAGAACACCGAGGATATCTATGCGGGCATCGAATGGGCGTCCGGCACGCCCGAGGCGCAGAAGGTCATCGGGTTCCTGCAGAACGAAATGGGCGTCTCCAAGATCCGTTTCCCGGAAACCTCCGCGATCGGCATCAAGCCGGTTTCGAAGGAAGGCTCCGAACGCCTCATCCGCGCCGCCATCCGCTACGCCATCGACAACCACCGCAAGAGCGTCACGTTCGTCCACAAGGGCAACATCATGAAGTTTACCGAGGGCGGCTTCCGCGACTGGGGCTATGCGCTCGCGAAACGCGAATTCCCGGAACAGACTGTGACCTGGGAAGAATGCAACGGCGCGGTCCCCGAGGGCAAGATCCTCATTAAGGACTGCATCTGCGACGCCTTCCTGCAGCAGATCCTGACCCGTCCCGCCGAGTACGACGTGATCGCCACCATGAACCTGAATGGCGACTACGTGTCGGACGCCCTCGCGGCCAGCGTCGGCGGCATCGGCATCGCCCCGGGCGCGAACATCAACTATGTCGGCGGCAAGGCCATCTTCGAGGCCACGCATGGCACCGCGCCCAAGTACAAAGGGCTCGACAAGGTCAATCCCTGCTCGCTCGCGCTCTCCGGCGAAATGCTCCTCCGCCACATCGGCTGGACCGAGGCCGCCGATCTCGTGATCCGCGGCATCGAACGCGCCATTGCCTCCAAACACGTCACCTACGACTTCGCGCGCCAGATGGAAGGCGCGACCGAACTCCGTTGCTCCGAGTTTGCCCGCGTGATCGCGGACAACATGTAATTCCTTCGGGGCCTTATGGATACGGGCAGGCAGGATCGGTTCCGGTATTCGGTCACGAAGGACCTCCCGCGCGCGGACGCGCTTGCGCTCTACCGTGCCGCAGGCTGGTTCGGTCCGTCCGATCCCGCCTCGGAGCTCGACGCCATGATCGCGAATTCGTTCGCGGTCTCCGCGGCGTTCGATCCCGCCGGCCGCCTCGTCGGCATGGCGCGCGCGCTGTCCGACGGCGTGAGCGACGCGTATATCCTTGACGTCGTGGTCGATCCGGCGCACCGTTCGCAGGGCGTCGGCCGCGCGATCGTGAAGTGCCTCGCGGACCATCTCGCCTCGTTCGGCATCGACTGGATCGTCTGCATCGGCGTGCCCGGCACGGAGGCGTTCTACCGCGCCGCCGGAGCCGCCCAGATGGACGGACATACCGCGTTCCGCTTCGGCGCGAAAAACGGAGCGGATGGCAAATGAACGAACGCGAACTCCAGCCGCCGGAGGGTTTCCGTCGCCTCGCGCTCGAAGACCGCGCAGTCCTCGAACCCTTCCTGCTCGCGTCCGGCCGCCAGAGCTGCGAATTCGCGTTCACCAACCTTTTCCTGTGGAGCGGGACCTACCGCCCCGACTGGTGTTTCATCGGCTCGCACCTCTATCTCCTGCTCGAGACCGAGGACATCCTGATGTTCGCGCCGGGCGGAGCGCGCGGCCCGGAACCGGACGAGCTTCTGGCGGTGTCCGACCGCTTGATCCGCGCGGGCTACGGCGGCTCGTTCGACCACGTGGACCAGGAGTATCTGAAGACACATCCGGACGTCGGGACGCGCTTCTCCGCCGAACGCATGGACGACCGCTACGACGAGTACGTCTACTGCGTGGACGCGCTCGTCGGCCTGCACGGGCGGCTGCTCGCGAAGAAACGCAACCTGATCGCGCAGTTCTGCGAGGATTACCCGGACGCCGCGCTGGAGCCGCTTTCCCGCGCCAATCTCGACGAAGCGCTCGCCGTTCAGCGCGACTGGCTCGCGGCGCAGGACCAGCCCGTTTCCATCGAGGTCGCGCAGGAGGACGCCGCCATCGGGATGCTCGCGGAGCATTTCGAGTCGCTTCCGGTCGAGGGGCTCGTGCTCCGCGCCGGGGGCCGCGTCGTCTCCTTCGCCGTGTACAGCCCGGTGTCGTCCGACCTCTGGACCGTGCATTTCGAGAAGACCCGCTACGAATACAAGGGCGCGTCGCAGTACATCACGCACAAAACCGCCGCCGCGCTGCAGGGCCGCGCCCGGCTGCTCAACCGCGAACAGGACCTCGGCATCCCCGGCCTCCGCCAGGCGAAAAAGTCCTACGACCCGCTGTTCCTGCTCCAGAACTACAAGCTCGTCCGCCGGACGTGACGGCGGCAAGGAGGGAACCATGAAACCCAAAAAGGACCATACTCTGCGGAACCTGCTGATTGCGCTCGGCATGCTGATCGTGGCGGCAGTGGCCGTTCATGTATGCATCGGACTGTTTTATTACCTTCCGCGACGTTTAGACGCGCAGGAAAAAATGATTAACCTGGTACGGTACATCGGGCTTTGCCAGCCGGATGAGTTCTACGCCGAGATCATGACCTTGCCCGACGGTTATGTTCAGGCATCCAATTTGAAAACGAAGCTCGTGAAACTGGCACCGGAAACGCCGCGAACATACGGCTATCGCTATCTCCTTTCCGGCCCGGGACTGCTTCGGCAGTATGCTGGGCACATCTACGTCAAAAAGGAAGGCCGGTTCCTCTGCGTCGCGGTTGTCAATTTTCCTCCGGAATCTTCCTTCTTGTACCCGGCGGGAGGCTGGCGGGGCGAATGTTTCGAGATGTTTCACGCGGATGATGAAACAAATACGGCGGAATCCGAAGAGTCCGCGGAGAAATCATACCTCGAAATAAAGGATTGGAACATTGACCGTTACGAGATTCTTCAAACCGGCATCCCCTTCATTCCCTGGTCCGACCCGCTTATCATCGATCTGCAGCCCGTCCCCTCAACGCAGGAAACGAAAAACTAATCTTTGCGGATTTCAACGCCCGATGATTCCTCATCAAACAACGAGGAATCGGCGAGCAGATGCAGGACATCGGCGATCGTGTGTTCCGGTAGAATTCGCTCGGTATCAATGACGGGAATATCTCCGCACGCGGCAAGCGACCGGCTTAACAGGTCCCCCTGTATCCTTTCCTCGGGATGAAGCAGGAAAAAGATGCAGTTCGCGGTGTCATAATCGGCAGTGAAGGATTCGTAGTGTCCTTCGAGCGGCGCGAGGGCGAGGAAGGAATCGGACGGAAGGAAGAGGGCGTTGGGCCAGCCGTTGTTGACCCGGATGCATTCCAGAATCTTCTGAATATCCGTCTGAAATGGAAACAGCGACCAGATGCTCTCGATCTCGTTTCGGAAGGAAGCCCGTGAACGCAGCAGACGGACAACCTTTTTCCTGAACTTGCTGTTGGCGCCGAAAAAAGGCGCGGCGGAAAAGAATCCGAAGTCGCTTTTCGGCGGAAGAGAGATCGTTTCCAGCTGGATCATGGAAGCCTCCCTGATGGTTTTACGGTTTGGATGCGGCTTGTTGCTCCGGGCGTGTGAGCGGAGGATTGGTTTTTCCCGTTACGCTGTTCAAAACGAGCTTCCAAACGGCGGTCATCTCCACCACGGCGTCCGGGAGTGAATCGAACGGCTCGTCCGAGAACGCATTGGCCATTGCGAGGAGGACACGCCGCTTTTCATTGGGCGCATTGACCGGCTCCATCACGCCTTCCCCGGCTACAGAAACATAAAGATTTGTCACGGAGCGCATTCCGTTCGGGCGGACGATCACCTTCGGGCCGTTGTCGCGTTCGGCGAAGAAATAGACATGTGGATCGCGGGACAGGATTTCCGCCTTGCGGCCCTCCTTCGCTCCGTGGAAATACAGCACGGCGTTCCGGTCCGCGTCAAGCTCGGAGAAATAATTCATGGTCACGCCGTAGGGCTTTCCCGCGTCGTTCATGGCGAGATGCCCGACCGGGAGCGAGTGGATGATGTCGAGGATGACGCTGCAGTCTTTGATCTCGCGGTCTTGACGGCGCATGGGGTGTTCTCCTTGCGGGGTGAGGTTGGGGTTTACTTTTCGGATTCGGCGATGCGCTTCACCGCGTCGTAGATGCCGCGCACGAGGGTGTCCGGCGCGCTCGCGCCCGAGGTGACCCCGACGCGTTTCGCGCCGCAGAGGAGTTCCGGCGTGATGTCTTCCGGGCCGGAGACGAGTTCGGCGCGCGCGCCCTGGCCGGCGGCGATCTCGCACAGACGGCGCGTGTTGGAGCTGTGCGCGGACCCGGCGACCAGCACGAGGTCGCATTTCGCCGCGAGCTCGCGGACGGCGTTCTGGCGCATGAGCGTGGCGCGGCAGACGGACGCGGATTCGACGAGGCCGGGGATCTTCCCGCGCAGGATCGCGGTCATCTCCGCGATCACGTCGCTGTTCATGGTGGTCTGGCTGATGCAGGCGTAGGTCCTGCCGGAATCCGGCTGGAAATCGCGTGCGTCCTCCTCGTTCGTGAGGAGATGCTTCTCGCCGTGGATGCGCCCGAGGATGCCCTCGACCTCGCGGTGTCCGGCCTTGCCGAAGAGCAGCACGACATGCCCCTCGTTCGAGAGCTCCGCGCCGCGTTCCTGCACCTTCCGGACCAGCGGACACGTGGCGTCGACGATGTTCAGCGGGAGCGCCCGTGCGCGTGCCTCGACCGCCTCGGAAACGCCGTGCGCGCTGAAAATGAGCGTGGCGCCGGGAGGAAGCCCCTCGGGATCGTCGACGATCTTCGCGCCGCGCGACAGCAGGTCGTTCACGACCGATTCGTTGTGGACGAGTTCGTGCAGGATGAAGACGGGCGGGCCGTGCCGCTTCAGCATGTCCGCGGTCAGGTCCAGCGCGGCGCGCACGCCCGAGCAGAACCCCGTGATGGAGCAGAGTTTCACTTCCATGCCGCGACCTCCAGAAACGCCCGGTGGAACGCCTTGTCTGCGTACGGATCGGGCGCGCCGGGCACGAGCTCGTCCGGCAGGTAGTTCGAGCCGACGGATTCGAAATGCAATACATACGTGTCAGCGTCGGCGCGGTACACGATGCGCCAGGTGCGGCAGTGGATCGCCCAGGAGCCGTCCGGGAGGCGATCGATGCGCTTGCGGGCGGGGTTGAAGGGTTCGTATTTGAGCTGGACGGCGCAGAAATTGGCGAGGTCGAGCCCGGCCTGCGATTTGATCCAGTCCATTTGCGCCCGCGCGACGGGCGAGAATTCGTGCGTCCATTCGGTCAGGACGAGCTCGTCGCGCCATCCGGCCTTCGACTCCGGGAACGCGTCGACCGCGGGGATGTACGGCTTGATGTCGAGGACCGGGGTGCGGTCGAGGATGTCGCAGTGGTTCAGGTAGACGTTCAGCCCGTCGATCCCCTCCAGCTCGACGCAGCTCAGGCCGACGGGGTTCGGGCGGTGCGGCGACCGCGTGGAGAAGACGCCGTACTTGCGGTTCTCGGGCGCGTACGGCGGCGTGACCTTCGGTTTCCAGGTGGCGTTCAGGTGGAAGATGAAGACGACCCAGACGCGTTCGAATCCGGCGAGGTCCTCCAGCGCCTGTTCGAAGCCGTGTCCGGGGTAGAGCTCGATCCGCGCCTTCGCCTCGGAGAATCCGGCCTGGCGCGGCGCTTCGTACCGCCAGCGGAGCCCGGTGCGCAGGAGCCCGATCGGCGCGAACTCGTAATGCTCCTTAATTTCGGCGGGCATCGTACGTTCACCCCTGCACGCCGGTGTCGATTGCGACGGAGAGCGCGAACGCCCGCACGGCGAGCTCGTCGTTGACGTTCGTATTCAGTACGCGGACCAGATTTTCCGCCTCGGCCAGCATGCGCGCGGCTTCGTCCGGCGGGAGTGCGGGGCGCGGATCGGCGTCCAGCCATACGCGGACGACCTCGGGATTCGGCAGAAGTTCGAGCGGCGTCCCCTCGGAGACGAGCGCGATCTGCGCGAACCAGGTATGCAGGATGCTCAGGAATTCCTCGCGGAGGCGGAGGTATTCGCAGCCGGTCTCGCCGTCCATGCGCTTCTCGATCAGCTTGATCGCGGCGGATTCGAGGTTCTCGGCGGATTTCAGGCGGTCGTCCCAGCGCGCCTGCACGGTCGCCTCCGCCATGCTGCCGAGCGAACCGAGGATGTCGATCAGCCCGGCGGCGCAGTCCTCGCCCGTCACGAGGTCGCCCTTCGAGGCGAACGTGAGCTTCATGAGCAACTCGGGCATGGCGCAGAACGTCTCCATGTCGTACTTGCAGACGTTGTCCGTGAGCGAAAGGATCTGGCAGCGGGAACGGATCGTGGGCAGGAGCGAGGCGGGATGCCCCGTGGTGAGGATGAAGAGGCAGTTGCGCGGCGGTTCCTCGAGCGTCTTCAGGAACGCGTTCTGCGCGTTTTCGTTCATGGTGTCGCAGTCCTGGATCACGCCGATCTTCCAGCCGCCGGGCGCGGAGCTGCTGAGGTGGAACATGGATTCGAAGTTGCGGAGCGTGTCCGGCTCGGAATCGTCGTTCCCGATCACGATCTGGCGCGATTTCGAGGTCGGCGCGAGCAGGAAGAGATCGGGATACAGCCCGTTTTCCAGCAGGGAACACGTCTCGCAGTGTCCGCACGGCGCGCCGTCGGGCAGCGGGTCCAAGCAGACCGCGAGCTGGGCGAGCAGGGTCGGGAACCGGTTGCGGATGGCGGCGTTCGAGGAGACGACGAGGTGCGAATGTCCGAGGCGGCCCGCATTTTTCGCCGTGCGGAGGGAGCGGCCGAGGAGCGGATACGCGGATTCAAAGGATTGCCAGTCGTGCATGGATCGCCTCCAGGATAGATTGGGTGACCTCTTCGGGCGAGGGGGACGCGTCGATCACGGCGAACCGGCCTGGTTCGCGTCGCGCGAGCTCGAGGAAGCCGTTCCGCACAGCGGTATGGAACGCCGTCGATTCGGAGTCGAACCGGTCGTTTTCCGTAGTTCCGCCCGAACGTGACGTGGTCCGCCTCAGGCCGAGCTCCACCGGGATGTCCAGCACCAGCACCAGGTCGGGGCGCGTGCCGCGGCAGACGAATTCGTTCACGCGGGCGACCGTTTCCGGCGCTATGCGCCGGGCGCAGCCCTGGTAGACGAGCGTGCTGTCGGTGAACCGGTCGGAGATGACGACCGCGCCGCGCGCCAGCGCCGGACGGATCATGTGTTCGCACATCTGGGCGTGGCATGCGCCGAAGAGCATCAGCTCCGTTTCCGGCAGCAGGTCCTCGCCCGGCTCGCGCGTCTTCAGGATGGCGCGGATCTTTTCGGCGACCGCTGTGCCGCCGGGGGAACGCGCCGTGACGACCTCGCGGCCGGACTTGACGCGCAGGGCTTCGGCGACGCGTTCGAGCTGAGTGGATTTGCCGCAGCCTTCGCCGCCCTCCAGTGTCAGAAAAATACCGTTCATTTCAGGTCAGGTCCAAATAAAATCGAAGAATTTTTGCGAATGTGATTTGCGATATTGCCCGCGTGAATGTAAATTGAATACTGCGTTTTTTCTTTATTAAGATACCACAAAATTCCAACCTTTCAAAGCCGGAGTCGAAAAAATGTCTGGAAAGATCGACAGAAACACCTATCTTACCGCCAATATCGGGGATTTCCCCGATGAAATCGTCGTCTGCGGACGCCGCTACGTCAAAAAGGACGACCTCCGCTACGGGACCAACCCGCACCAGCCCGCGGCGTTCTACCGTCCCGCCGACGATCACGGCGCGATCATGGACCTCGAAGTGCTGAAGACCGGCAAGAACGGCCTTTCCCAGACCAACCTGGAGGACATCTCCGGCGCGCTGAACATCGTGAAGTATTTCGCGGAGCCCGCATGCGCCGTGATGAAGCACGTGAACCCCAGCGGCGCTGCAGTCGGCCTCCCCGACGAAACGCTCCGCCAGGTCTTCATCAAAGCGCGCGACTGCGACGCCCGCGCGGCGTTCGGCAGCGTGATCGCGTTCAACCGCAAGGTCGACAAGGACACTGCGGCGGCCATCATGGAGCTCTTCGCCGAATGCGTCGTCGCGCCCGATTTCGACGCCGACGCCCTCGAGGTCTTCAACGACAGCGTGACCTACAAGGTCAACAAGCAGCTCCGCGTGCTCAAGTGCGGCGCGCTCGACACCCTGCCCAAGTTCGTCGGCGACCCCGCCGTCAACACCATCAAGGTCCTCGCGGACGGCTCGCTCGTGGTCGCCGCCCCGCTCCTCACGCACGTCCGCTCCTTCGCCGATCTTCCAGCTGCCACAGGCGAGAACAAGGCGTGCGGCGCCCAGGTCTCCACCGTGGAGCCGACCGACCAGCAGGCGAAGGACCTGCTCGCGGCGTGGTACATCAACATCTCCGTGCGCTCGAACGGCGTCGTGATCGTGAAGAACGGCCAGACGCTCTCCGTGGGCACCGGCGAACAGGACCGCGTGGGCGCGGTCGAACAGGCCATCGAAAAGTTCAAGCAGAAATTCACCGGCGACGTCACGCTCGACGGAGCCGCCATGTCCAGCGACGGCTTCTTCCCGTTCCCGGACGCCCTCGAAGTCGCCGCCGCCGCTGGCATCCGCGCGGTCGTTTCCCCCGCCGGTTCCCTGAAGGACGCCGACGTGGTGAAGCGCGCGAACGAGCTCGGCGTGGCGCTGCGCCATGCGCCGGAACGCATCTTCTCGCATCACTGATCCGATCGAGTTTTAAGCTCAAAACCCGCGGGCGGTCATGACGGACGAACTCGGCACCGGATCCGGAAGCGCCTCTCTCGCCGAGCATAAGCTCAACGGAGAAGTGGAGCACGTCGTGTACGAAAGCGAGGACGCCTCGTACACCGTGTTCCGCCTGCGGGACCCTCAGGGCGCCGTACATACCGCCGTCGGGACCGTGCCGGGGCTTTCCCCCGGCCAGACGGTCCGGCTCTCCGGCAAGTGGGAGATGCACAAGGACCACGGACGTCAGTTCCGCGTGAGCTCGTGCGAGTTCTCGCTCCCTGCCACGCGCGACGGCCTCATCAAGTATCTTTCCAGCGGGGTCGTGAAGGGCATCGGCGAGAAGTACGCCAAGTCCATCGTCGACACGTTTGGCACGGACACGCTGACCGTGCTGAACCAGCAGTCGCGCCGCCTGAAGGAAGTCCCCGGCCTCGGCAAGAAACGCATCGAGGCCATCCGCAAGGCGTGGAAGGAGAATTCCGACCGCCGCGAAAGCCAGATCTATCTTCAGGGCCTCGGCATCAATCCCGCCTGGTTCGTACGCATCTACGACAAGTACGGCAACGAGGCCCCCGAGGTCATCAAGGGGAACCCCTACCGGCTCGCCGCCGACATCAAGGGCATCGGGTTTACCTACGCGGACAAGATCGCGCGCCAGCTTGGCATCGGACGCAACGACGTGCGCCGCATGACCGCGGGTGTGACCTACGGACTCCTTCAGGCGCGTCAGGCCGGACACGTCTGCATGCCGCAGGCGGTTTTCGTCAAGTTCCTGGCGGAACTGCTCGAGGTGGACGAGGCCGACGCGGGCGCCGCCATCGAAAAGGCGCTGGAAACGAAGCGCGCGGCGTCCTGCGTTTCGCACGAAGGCGACGTGATGATCTACGAGCCGGGGCTCCTCCGCTGCGAGGACGAACTGCCCTTCCTCATCCGGTTCCTCCAGTCGCGCGACCGCTACGCCGGGATGAAGCTCGCGCAAATCCCCGCCCCGCCGAACTCGAAATTCAGCTCCGAACAGCTCCTCGCCGTCGACCGTGTGTCCCAGTCCCCCATTACGATCATTACGGGCGGACCCGGCGTCGGCAAGACCACGGTCGTCTCGGAGATCGTCCGCCGCGCGAAACTGTCGCATCTTTCGATCGCGCTGGCGGCTCCGACCGGACGCGCCGCGAAGCGCATGACCGAAGCTACCGGGCTGACCTCGTTCACGATCCACCGCCTGCTCAAATGGGACCCCGCCGCCCGCAAGTTCGTGTTCGGGCGCGGCAACCAGCTGCCCTACGACCTGTATGTGCTGGACGAGACGTCCATGCTCGACATCCTGCTCGCGCTGGCGTTCTTCCGCGCAGTGAAGCCGGGGGCGTCCGTCGTGATCGTGGGCGATCCGGACCAGCTCCCGTCCGTTGGCCCCGGCAATGTCCTGAACGACCTCATCGCATCGGGTGTCTGCCCGGTTTCCCGCCTCACACAGATATTCCGGCAGGGCGACGGCAGCGGCATTATCCACGCCGCCCACGACGTGAACAACGGCGTCGTGCCGCGTCTGCCCCGCCGCGCGAAGGATGCGCAGGCTGATTTCTACTGGATCGAGAAGGACGATCCGGAGGACGCCGCAGACGTGATCGAACGCATGATCACCGACCGCATCCCTCGCCGGTTCGGGCTCGACCCGGTCCGCGACGTGCAGCTGCTCTGCCCGATGAACCGCGGCGCGGTCGGGACGCAGGCGATGAACGAACTGCTGCAGGAGAAACTGAACCCGGAGAAGAAGTTCGTGTTCCGTTCGCTTGGCCGCCTGTTCAAGACCGGCGACAAGGTCATGCAAATCGTGAACAACTACGACAAGAACGTGTTCAACGGCGACATGGGATTCCTCGGGCGCATCGACTTCCAGAACGAATCATTCCAGGTTCGCTACGAGTCCGGCCCGTTGGTCGAATACCGGTTCGAGGAGGCGGAGCAGATCGTTCCCGCCTACGCCGTCACCGTCCACAAATCCCAGGGCTGCGAATTCCCCGCGGTCGTCATGCCCATCCTGTCCCAGCACTACATGATGCTCCAGCGGAACCTGCTCTATACCGGCATCACCCGCGCCAAACGCCTCATGGTCCTGGTCGGTTCGCGCAAGGCCGTTTCCATGGCGGTCCGCAACGCCGTCCGGGAACCGCGCTACTCGCTCCTGCTCGAAAAACTCATCACCGGAGGCCCGCTCACATGAATACATCAGGCTCCATCCCGTACACCCCGGTCAATTACACCTTCCCGTTCCCGAAGATCCGGGCGCAGGGCACGCTCGCCGCCATCGGCTCGTGCTTCGCGCAGGATATCGCCCTGACGCTGCTCAACAGCGGCATGCGCGGCATGATCAATCCGAACGGGATCCTGTACAATCCGTACTCCATCAACGACGCTTTGCAGCGGCTGGAATGCGGCTACACGGAGAGCGATTTCTTCGAGCTGAACGGGCTATGGCATTCGTGGCGGCACCACGGAGCGTTCTCCGCCGCGAGTGCAGCCGAGGGAGCCGCAAACGCCAACGAATCCGCGAAACGGTTCCGTCGTGTGCTAAAAAAAGCCGACTTCTTCCTCATGACCGTGTCGACCGCGGTCGTCTACAAGCACCTGCCGGAACGCCTCGTGGTCGCGAACTGCCACAAAGCGCCAGGCAGCGAGTTCGAGCAGTCCGTGCTGTCCTACGATACCTGCCGCGCCGCGATGCGCAACGCATGCGAGATCATCCGTTCGTACAACGCCAAGTGCCCGATCATCATCACGTTGTCGCCCGTACGGCACAATCCGGGCGACCTGACCACGAACTCGCTCTCGAAGGCGAGGTTGCGGGCGGCGGCCGCGGACGTCTGCGCCAAGGTCGACGGCTGCGCGTATTTCCCCGCGTTCGAGATCCTGAACGACGAATTGCGCGATTACCGGTTCTACGCCGAGGACATGCTCCATCCGTCCGAGCTCGCGCGGGAAATCATCCTCGAACGCTTCCTCGACGCATGTTTCATCCCGCGTGCCAAAGCCGACTACGAGGCGGCGGAACTCCGGCGGCGTCAGTCCCGGCATATCCCGATCGCGGAGAAGGGGGAATAATCTATGTGCGGGATCGCAGGCTGTTTCAATCCGCGGACTCCGCCCGATGCGGCGTTTCTGCAAACACTTTGCTGTACGATGCGCCAGCGGGGGCCGGATGCGCAGGGCACGTATCTGGACGGCTCGCTCGGACTCGCCCACACACGCCTCTCCGTGATCGACCTCGACGGCGGCGCACAGCCCATGCAGGGCGGCGACGGCCGGTACACGCTCGTCTTCAACGGCGAGATCTTCAACTTCCGCGAACTCCGCGCCGAACTGGAACAGGCGGGCGAATCATTTTTTACGAAATCTGACACCGAGGTTCTCCTGAAACTCCTGATCCGCGAAGGCGCGGACTGTCTCACGCGCCTCAACGGCTTCTTCGCGTTCGCGTTTTATGATTCTGAGAAAAAAACTCTCCTGCTGGCGCGCGACTACCACGGCGTGAAGCCACTGTATTATTTCCACCTGCCGACCGGGGAATTCGGATTCGCAAGCCGGTTTGCTACGCTCACGCTCTGTCCGGGGTGCCCGGAAACGGTCTCGCTTCCGGCGCTTGCTGACTATCTGGCGTTCCAGTATATCCCCGCGCCCGCCACCATCCGCGAAGGCGTAAAGAAACTGTGTCCGGGGACCGCGGTCGAATTTGAACTGGAAACGGGCGCGGTCCGCGAAATCGAACTGGGTGCGCAAATCCAAACTGGGCCGGACCTCGCGGTCTGCGCGGAGAATTTCACCTACTTGGGCGCCTGCGGGACCGTGGAGTATCTGCTTTCGGATGCCGTGAAACGCCGCATGGTCGCCGACGTGCCGCTGGGCGTCTTCCTGTCCGGCGGGCTGGACTCCGCCATCGTGGCAACCCTCGCCGCAAAGCATTCGACCGCCCCGCTGGAATGCTTCTCCATCGGGTTCGACGATCCGCGCTACGACGAAAGCGCCGACTGCAAGGCCACGGCGGCGTACCTCGCAAAAACCGCCCCGCACGGACTGCATCACCATATCAAGACAGTTCAGCCGCAGGATTTCGACCTGCTGCCGAAGCTCGCCGCCGAGTTCGGCGAACCTTACGCTGACGCTTCCATGCTCCCGACGTATTTCCTTGCGGCGTTCGCCCGCGAGCATGTTACGGTCGCCCTGAGCGGAGACGGCGCGGACGAACTGTTCGGCGGATATGAACGCTACCACGCGATGCACATGATTCAAAACCTGCGGACGTTCACGCCGGGATTCCTCTGGAACGCTGCGGCGGCATGCCTGCCGGATTCGGGCGAACGGAGCAAGGCGGGGCGGCTGAAACGGTTCCTGCGGCTTGGCGCGGTCTCCGGCGCGGCCGCACGCTACGACGCTCTGATGTCGCATTTCGCGGCGGAATCCGTCGGGCTGATCGCACCGGATCTCCGTCCGTATCTGAATGCCGGACGCGATTTGCCGGATGCCGCCGAGCTCATGGCGTCGCTGATGGAGGACGACCTGCGCCGGTATCTGCCCGGCGACGTGCTGACGAAGGTCGACGTCTGCTCCATGGCCGCCTCGCTCGAGGTGCGGAACCCCTTCCTTGACCCGAAGGTCTCCAGGTTCGCGCGTGCCCTCCCCGTCTCGTTCAAAATCCATGACGGCCGCCGGAAACGCATCCTCGGCGACGCGTTCGCGGATTATCCATCCCCGGACTGGTGTTCCTCTGCAGATCAAGAACGGCAGGAACAGGGCATGGGTCTTCTTCCGCCGAAGCTCGCCCTGCGCCGCAAACGCGGATTCGGCGTGCCGGTGGCGGCGTGGTTCCGCACCGTTTGGCGCGACCGTCTGTGTGAGGCGCTGCTGGACGAATTGCCGAAACGTTGGACAATGTTCGACCGGACCGCATTGGAACGCCTGATCGACGAGCATCAAAACGGCGGAAAAGACCATTCCTATCTGCTGTTTTCCCTGCTGATGCTGTCGTTTCAGGGGAAAAAGGCATAATTTTTCCTGTTTTGATTTGCAAATCCGTCAAGGATAAGTATCTTATTATGCACAATCTTTCACACGGGGTTCCGCTTTGCGGGGCCGTCGCGCCGGACATCAGCCTCCATAAAGCCGTTTCCGGCGCACCAAACATCAGGGTTATCAGATGATCTGCGAAACAAACAACGAAGCCGACATGCGGGAAGCGATGCACGAACTCGGGCTCCGCGCCCTCCGCGCCTCCCGTGCGCTCTCCGTCGCCGATTCCGCCAGCCGCACACGCTGGCTGCATGCGATGGCCGATGCGCTCGAACGCGACACGGAAATCATTCTGGCCGCCAACGCCGAAGACCTGGCAGAGGCCAAGCAGAACGGCCTGGACGCGCCGAAACTGGAACGCCTCACGCTGACGCCGAAACGCGTCAAGGACGTGGCGGACGCCCTGCGCCATGTGGCGGGGCTCGACGATCCGGTCGGCCGCATCCTCTCCAGCGTCACGCGCCCGAACGGCCTCCGCATTGACAAGGTCTCCGTGCCGATCGGCGTCATCGCGATCATCTATGAATCCCGCCCGAACGTGACGGTCGACGCCGCCGGGCTCTGCATCAAGTCCGGCAACGCGGTCATTCTGCGCGGCGGCAAAGAAGCTTTCCGCTCGAACTCGGCGCTCGCGAAGTGCATTTCCGATGCCGGAGTCGCCGCCGGTATGCCCGAAGGCGCGCTCCAGCTCGTGCCGTTCAAGGGACATGATGCCGTCTCCGCCATGCTGAAGATGAACGACTGCATCAATCTGGTCATCCCGCGCGGCGGCGAACGCCTGATCCGCGCCGTGGTCGAGCAGGCCACGATGCCCGTCCTTAAGCATTACAAGGGCGTGTGCCACATCTTCGTGGACCACGTCTGCGACCAGGACCAGGCGCTCACGGTCATCGAAAACGCTAAATGCCAGCGCCCGAGCGTCTGCAACGCGCTGGAAACCATCCTCATCGACGCCTCGATCGCGCCCGAATTCGCCCCGAAACTCGCCGCGAGGCTTGCGCAGCTCGGTGTGACCATGCACGCAGACGAGGCGTTCGCGAAGCTCGCCGCGCCCGTCGCGGTCGTCCCTGCCACCGAGGAGGACTGGCCGAAGGAATACGGAACGCTCGACGTCACGGTCGGCATCGTCCCCGGCGTGAAGGAGGCCGTCGACCACATCAACCGCTACGGCTCCGGCCACAGCGACAGCATCCTCACGACCGACGAGGCGAACGCGCAGTTCTTCCTCGACAACGTCGACTCCGCGGCCGTGTACTGGAACGCCTCCACGCGCTTCACCGACGGCGGCGAGTTCGGCATGGGCGCGGAAATGGGCATCAGCACGGACAAGTTCCACGCGCGCGGCCCGATGGGACTCCCCGAACTCACTTCCTACAAGTACAAGATCTACGGGACGGGCCAGATCCGTTCCTGATCCGTACCCTCACACTCCGCTCAATACGCCGAGGTCCGCGCCCCGGCAGGGCTTCTTTTTTCAAGACTTCACTTCATAGCAACATAACATGAAACCGATCACTGCAGCGGTCATAACACTTGGCTGCCGGCTCAACCAGGCCGACAGCGCGCTCCTGAACGACAGACTGATCCGCCTCGGATTCCAGATCGTTTCCCCGGATGCCTCCAGCAGCCCGAACCTCATCCTCGTCAACTCCTGCACGGTCACCGAGACGGCATACAAGAAAAGCAAACAGGCGCTCCGCTCCATCCGGGCGGAGAATCCGCAGTCGTTCATCGTCTTCACCGGCTGCGCCGCGGACGTGAGCAAGGACGAACTGGAGCAGAACCAGGACATCGACCTCGTGCTCACCAACGAGCAGAAGAAGGACATCGGGACCATCCTGCCCCAATACCTCGCGCTGCTGGAAAAACGCGATGCGCCCGCCGCGCCGAAACTTGCGAAGGGCATCTTCGCCGAACAGGCCCAGGGCGTGTTCCCGTTCCGTTCCCGCGCGTTTATCAAGGTGCAGGAGGGCTGCAACAACAGCTGCTCGTACTGCATCGTCCCGACCGCGCGCGGCCCGGAGCGTTCGCGCGATTTGAAGGAAATCACCGCCGAGTTCAAAAAAGCCGTCGACGACGGCTTCCAGGAGATCGTGCTGACCGGCGTGAACACCTGCCATTACAAGGCGGGCAAGGTCGGGATGCCGGAGCTGATCGACCGTCTGTGCGAGATCCCCGGCGACTTCCGCATCCGCCTGAGCTCGACCGAGCCCTGCGACGAGCTCTTCCCCATCGTGGACGCCATGAAGCGCAACGCCGCGAAAGTCTGCGAATTCCTCCATCTGCCGCTCCAGAGCGGCTGCGACAGGATTTTGAAGGCGATGAATCGCCATTGCGATACCGCGAAGTTCGCCGAATACGCCGCCTACGCTCGCGAGGCGATTCCAAATCTCCACCTCGGTACGGACATCATCGTCGGATTCCCCGGCGAGACGGACGCTGATTTTGCCGAATCGCTCGAATTCCTCCGCAAAACGGACTTCGCGAACATCCATGTCTTCCCGTACTCGCCGCGTTCCGGCACCCCGGCCGCGGACATGCCGGACAAGGTGCAGAAGACCGTGGTCGCGGACCGCATCGAACAGCTCAAGGCGCTGAAGGAGGAATGCGCGCTGAAGTTCGCGAAGAGCCTCGTCGGCACGACCGGAGCCGTCCTGATCGAGACCAACTGCAACAGGAAGGAACTCTGGGACGGCTGGTCCGGCAACTACGTCCGCACCATCGTGAGCAGCGAATCGGACATCGGCCGCAAGCTCCTGCGCGTGAAGTTCCAGCGGTTCCTCCCGGTCGGCGCGCTTTTTGCCGAAATAATCAGCGAACCGGGTTGATTTTCGCATGATTCCGGTGTATCTTTTTCCCTGAATCAACACAGAAAGAACCCGGACATGCCCCCCGAAAAGAAAACCGCGCTCGTCGCCGCAGTGGAGATCCTCGCGAAACGCCTCGTCTCCACCGCCGAACTCCGCTCGAAACTCGTCGCGAAAAAGCTTTTTTCGCCCGCCGAGATCGACGAGGCCGTCCTCGCGGTCAAACGCATGGGCGCGCTCCACGACGATTTCCTCGCCGAGGACATCGCCCGGTCCTACCGTTCGCGCGGATACGGTCCGGCGCGCATCCGCATGGCGCTCCGCAAACGCGGCATCCCGAACGGGATCATCGAGCAGACGCTGAACAGGAAAGACGAGGAAGACAAATCTTTCTTTTCCCGCGAATCCGCTTCGGATCAGGCCGCCGACGGCGACAACGCCTTTGCCGTGCTGCACCGCAAGGCCGCGCAGTTCCGTCGCGAACCCGACGCGCGCAAACGCAAGGCGAAGGCCGTGCGCTGTCTCGTGGGGCGCGGATTCACCTATGAAGACGCCATCAATGCGGCGGACCGCTGGATGCGCGAAGAAGGAGGAGGGACGGACGAGGAATGAATTTGCAGTCTTTCATGCGCCGTTTCCTGTATGCGGCCCTGCTGTGTCCGCTATTTGCAATCTTCTGCGCCTGTGGAGATTCCGATAGGGACGCCGCCACGGAAAAACGCGTGGTGATGAGCCTCGGCAAGCAGATCAACACACTCGATCCCGCGCTCGCCGCCGACACCACCAGCCAGTACGTCTGCGGCGCGTTCTACGACACCCTCCTGCAATACCGTTACGCCGAGGGCGAATACCTGCTGGAACCGTGCATGCTGACCGCCATGCCGGAAGTCTCGCCCGACGGCACGGCCTACACCTGCACGCTCCGCGACGACCTCTTCTTCCAGGACGGCGAGGTCTTTGCGAATGAAGATCAATCCGCCCGGAAGATCGCCGCCCGTGACGTTGCGTTCTCCATCCTGCGCCTCGCGGATACCCGGCTGCGTTCGCCCGGATTCTGGCTGATCCGCGACCGCATCCGCGGGCTTGACGCGTTCCAAAAACGCACGGAAGCCGCCGCCGAAGGCGACCTCTCGCCCTACGACGACCTTTGTGAGGGGTTGGAGATCAAAGACGACTACACCCTCGTGATTCACTTGGAAAAAGCCGATCCGCGGTTCCTCTACGCCCTCGCGCTGCCGTACACCGCGGTCGTTTCCCGCCGCGTGCTGGAGCATTACGGCGACGATTTCGCGGACCATCCGCAGGGGTCCGGGCCGTTCCGCCTGACCCGCTGGGAGAAGGACTACATCATCGAAATGGCGCGCTACGACGGCTACCACGCGGAATCCGACGGGCGCACGCTGCCCGCCGCCGACCGCATCTCCTGCTACCTCGTGAAACAGCCCCTCGCCTCGTGGCTGATGTTCCTGCAGGGACGCCTGGACCTGTACGTGCCGGACAGCGAATGTTTCGAGGCGGTCGTGAACAAAAACCTTGAACTTTCGCCCGCCCTGCGCGGACGCGGCATCCGCCTGCTTTCCCGCCCCCAGCTCGAAACCAACTACATCGGCTTCAACTTTACCGATCCGCTCCTCGGCGGCAATCCGCACCTCCGGCGAGCCATTACGCTCGCGTTCGACCGCGAACGCCGCATCGAGCACTCCGGGAGCCGTTTCTCCGCCGCGTACGGACCGGTCCCGCCTGGCGTCCCGGGGGCCGTCACGGAGCCGCATCCCGAGCTCGGACACCGCGACCTCGAAGCCGCGAAACGCGAGCTCGAACTCGCCGGATACAAGGACGGGATCGACCCGAAGACCGGGCGCGCGCTCGTGATCACGTTCGACCAAACCGGCAGCGACACGTTCTACCGCCAGACCGCCGAGCTCATGGCGAACGACATGAAGGAGATCGGGATCGAGATCCAGCCGGAGTTCAACACCTGGCCGCGCTTCGTGCAGAAGCTCCGCGCGGGCAGCATCCAGCTCTTCCGCTACTCCTGGACCGCCGACTACCCCGACGCCGAAAACTTCCTCCAGCTCTTCTACGGCGAGAACGCTGGCGGCTGCAACCGCGTGAGCTACCGTTCGGCGGAATACGACGCCATGTACCGCGAGTTCCTCGCGATCTCCGATCCCGCCGAATACGCCGCGAAATCGCGCGAAATGATCCGGTTCCTGCAGGGCGAATGCCCCTGGATCTTCGAGACGCACACCATGTGCTTCGTGATGGCGCACGAATGGCTCTCCGGCTACATGCCGCACGATTTCGCGTTCAACCGCTGGAAATACCTCTCCGTCGACCCAGCCGCGCGCGAACGGAAGATCAAGTCCTTCAAGCCGTTCTCCATGAACGAGCTGACGTACTGATCTCCCGTATACCCCGAACAAGAAAACAGAAAAAACACTTTTCCGCTTGCATTTTTGCAAAAGAAGTGTATAGTACAAGTGTACACTTTCAAAGGAGGCAAGCCATGGAAGCAAGTGTCCTGGATCTCAGAAAAAGAATGCGCGAGGTCATGACGGCCATCGACCGCCGCGAAACGGTTACGCTTACGCATCGAGGGAAACGCCGCGCACTCATCGTCCCTCTGCCCCAGACGAAGAAAACGAAGCTCAAAACCGCCGATCTCGCCGCGTTCGGCATGTGGAGCGACCGCCCCGAAATGGCCGATCCTGCCGCCTACGTGGAAACGATCCGCAAGCCGAGGTTCCTCTGATGCTGTTCGATACGGATGTCCTGATCTGGGCGCTTCGCGGCTCGAAGAAGGCGGCGAAGGAGATCGACAACGAAGAAAACCGCTTCATCTCCGCAGTCAACTACATGGAGCTGATGCAGGGCGCGCGGAGCAGGCAGGAACAGACCCTGATTAAGCAGTTCCTGAGCGCGCTGGATTTCACTGTCCTGCCGATTACGGAGGCGATCTCACATCGCGCCATGATCTTTATCGAGGAACACGCGCTGCGGTCCGGCATTCAGCTCGCCGACGCGCTTGTCTTTGCGACCGCGTGCGAACACTCCCTTACGCTTTGCAGCGCCAATCAGAAGCATTTCCGGAGCATCCGGTCGCTCGATTCCAAGGTGTTCAAACCGGAATAAGTCGGAACTATTGTTCTGGCACGGACGGGGGCGGCTCGGGCGGTCGTTTTTTCTTCTCATCGAAAAAGCCCTTGGAGCCCAGCACCGCTCCGGCGATCAATACGAACGGTCCGACATACCAGCATACTATCAGGAAAATACCGATCAGACTGGTCAGCGCGTGCAGGACCAGCTCGGAGGTCGACAGTTCCTGCTGCTCGAGGGAATTCATATACTCCCCAAAGGTGTGAAGGAATACAATGAATGAAAAACCCGCGGCGATGATGCATGTGTCGATGATGCCGTGCCAGACGCCCTTTCCGACCCCGGCGGACCGCCAGCTGGGCTTAGACGCTTTTTCCAGTGTTTTGCCGGGCGCCGTTACGCCGGCCTCATTTTCAGCCGCTGTTCCGTTTGTCACTGTTAAGTCATCTTTCATGTCCGGTCCCCTTGTCCGCGGATTTCTTCTTCCGAATGATCCCCACTGCCCCCAGGAAAGCTCCGACGATCACTCCGACCGGCGGAAAGAAAATGGACCACCCGACCACGAGGAAAAATATATTTACAAGAGCCTCGCCGAGTGTGACAGTGTCCTGTTTGCCGTAAGAATGCGTGAGTACGACTTGTATGATCCCGAAAACTACCTGCACAGCGGCAAGCCCCCATGCCGAGAAGAGTCCGCAAATGAAGCCGCGATATGCGCCATAGCCGACCCTGTCGGTCCATCGTTCCATTTTCTCCTGAAATGCCGGCACGGGACCGGACGCCTGATCCGAGGCGGTTCCGTCGGGATGTGTCTTGCTGTGTTCCATGTCAGTTGGAAGTTTCGTTTTCCCAGTTGCGGATTGTCTTTCCTGCCGTTACAATAGCACAAAATATTACGAATACAAGAAAATACGCCTGAAACACACAAAAGAATCCGTTTTTTGTGAAAAAAACGCGATCCTCTGCCTGGCTCGGGGCCGATTTCGTTTGCGCGTTCGCAAAGCACAAAAAAAGGGCGGGACTTCGGGCGGCCTGATCATCGGCGCCGCCCCAAATCCCGTCCGGGGTTGCAATCGTTCAATTATTCATTCGTGAAGATCTGGAATCCGGCATAAGCATCGTTTCCGTGCTCGGTGATGTCCAGGCCCTTGAGTTCCTCCTCGGCACTGACGCGCAGTCCGACCGTCTTCTTGAGCGTGATGAAGGTGATCATGCCCAGAATGAACGCCCATGCGCCGTACGCCGCGATGCCCAGGAGCTGGATCCCGGTGGAGTGGAACCCGCCGCCGTAGAACAACCCGGTGTTCGCGTCGGCGATCTTCAGTACGCCTTCCGCGCCGAAGAGGCCGCAGGCGAGCGTGCCCCAGACGCCGTTGACCAGGTGGACGCTGACCGCGCCGACCGGGTCGTCGACTCCGATGCGGTCGACGGCGAGCACGCTCAGGACCACGAGCACGCCGGCGACGGCGCCGATGAGCAGGGCTCCGACGGGCGTCACGATGTCGCACGGGGCGGTGATCGCCACGAGTCCGGCGAGCGCGCCGTTCAGCGTCATGGAGGCGTCCGGCTTCTTCAGGATGAGCCAGGCGGTGAGCATGGCGGTCAGGGTGCCGGCGACGGCGCCGAAGTTCGTGATCAGCGCCACCCGTCCGATGTCGCCGTTGCCCGCGACGGTCGAACCGGGGTTGAACCCGAACCAGCCGATCCAGAGGACCAGCACGCCGATGGCTGCGAACGCGATGTTGTGACCGGGGATGGCGCGCGGCTTTCCGTCCGGGCCGTATTTGCCGATACGGGGGCCGAGGACGATCGCGCCGGTGAGCGCCAGCCAGCCGCCGACGCTGTGGACCACCGTGGATCCGGCGAAGTCATGGAAGTTCAGGTCCGCCAGCCAGCCGCCGCCCCACGCCCATTTGCCCGCGATCGGGTAGATGAAGAGGGAAATGACGGCGGAGTAGATCAGGTAGGAACGGAACTGCGTGCGTTCCGCCATCGCGCCGGAAACGATCGTCGCGGCGGTCGCGCAGAACATCGTCTGGAAGAACATGTACGTCCAGTTCCAGTCGTCGCCCGTATTGAAGATGTCCATGAAGAAGCCGTCCGTGCCGATGAAGCCGGCCTTCGTGGCGCCGAACATGAATGCCGAGCCGATGATCCAGAAGCAGACGGAGCCGATCACGAAGTCCATCACGTTCTTCATCATGATGTTGCTCGTGTTCTTCGCACGCGTCAGCCCGGCTTCCACCAGGGCGAACCCCGCCTGCATCACGAAGACCAGGATGCCCGCGATCAGGGTCCAGACGACGTTCAGGTTGACCTGGACAGCCTCCACCGCCTCCATCGTGGCGGGTGCGGCGGCGTTTTCTTCCGCGGCCGTCGCGGCGCACACCGCGCCGCATACGGCAAATAATGTCAGTAGTTTTTTCATTGTTTCACCTCGTGTTTCTTATCCGATCGCCTCGGAACCGCGTTCTCCCGTGCGAATGCGGATGCATTCGTCCATCGGAAGGACAAATATCTTTCCGTCGCCGATATGGCCGGTCCTCGCGCCCTCGCAGATGCCCTCGATCGTGGTCTCGACGAAATCGTCGTTGACCGCGATTGCCAGACGGACTTTCTTCAGCAGGTTGACTTCCTTCAACGCGCCGCGCCACATCTGCGAATAGCCGCGCTGCTGTCCGCAGCCCAGGGCGTTGGTCACGGAGATCTTGAATACGTTGCGGGCGTACAACGCCTGCTTCACCGGGTTCAGCCGGTCGGGCTGAATGTATGCTATCACCAGTTTCATGACGAACCTCCTATCTTTGTTCGCTGGTTGGTCGCCAGGTGAAAGCAAGTCCCGTGCCAAGATGTTTTCGAGCTTGTTTTTCAGGACAGAGCGCCTGCAAACTGTTTCACAAAACGTAAAACCGCCGGAAAATGTGGACATCCCGTGAAAAACGGGACCCGCCGGCGGGAAGATGAATCCCGGGAAACCATATCCGTTTTACAAAATGACGTTGCCTCCGGCGATTTGCCCGGACTCCTGCCGGAAGGATGGCGCCACCCCCGGTTCTGATTTCCAGGCGGTCGCCCCGTCGGGAGACGATCTTCGACCTCCAAGAAAAAAAGGAGAAAAACGGCGTGTTCTCTTGAAAAAACGTCTTTCGAGGCTATTGTTATGTAGTATAATTCCATTTCACCAACCAACAAACATCAGAACAGGATGCAACAATGAGCTACTATCTGGGTCTTGACTCCAGCACGCAGGGCCTCAAAGCCGAGGTCATCGACACCGTCGCCGGCAAAGTCGTCGGCTCCTTCGCGGTCAACTTCAAGAACGATCTGCCGGAATACAATTCTCCGAGCGGATACCTCCCGAACGACGACGAAAGCGTCCGCTGCGCCGATCCGCGCATGTGGGTCGCTGCCATGGACATGCTGTTCGACCGTATGAACAAGGCCGGTTTCCCGATGGCGCAGATCGCCGGCATCTCCGGTTCCGGCCAGCAGCACGGCTCCGTGTACCTGAGCGCCCCGATTCCCGACTGGGATCCCGCGAAGACCCTCGCCGAACAGCTCAAGCCGATCCTCTCCCGCGCGGTCGCCCCGATCTGGATGGACAAGTCCACCGAGGCGGAATGCGCCTGGCTGACCGAAAAGTTCGGCGACAGGATGCGCCGCGACACCGGCAGCCCGGCGATCGTGCGCTTCACCGGTCCGCAGATCCGCAAGTTCGCCACGAAGGAGCCGGAAGCCTGGGCGAAGACGAAGACCGTGCACCTCGTGAGCTCGTTCCTCTGCTCCGTGCTCTGCGGCCATGACTGCCCGATCGACTACGGCGACGGCGCCGGCATGAACCTGCTGAACCTCCACAAGCTCGTCTGGGATCCCGAGATCACGGCGGCCACCGCCCCCGACCTCATGAACAAGCTCCCGCCCGTGAAACCCTCGAACACGGTCGCGGGCAAGCTCTCCGGCTACTTCACGAAATACGGCCTGAAGGCGGGCATCCCGGTCGTGGTCTGGTCCGGCGACAATCCGTGCAGCCTGATCGGCGTTGGCGGCGGCTCCTTCGGCACCGCGGTCATCAGCCTCGGCACCAGCGACACCTTCTTCGCCACCATGCAGAACTTCGTGACCGATCCCGACGGATGCGGCCATGTGTTCGGCAATCCGGCGGGCGGCTTCATGAGCCTCATCTGCTTCACGAACGGCTCGTTCGCCCGCGAACACCTCCGCGACGACCTCGGCGTGGACTGGAAATTCTTCGACGTCACGGCGTGCGCCGAGACGAAGCCCGGCAACGGCGGCAAGCTGATGCTCCCCTACTACGAAGCCGAGAACACCCCCGCGGTCCCCGCCGGCGTCGTCCGCAACTTCGACCCCGCCACGGCGTCCAAGGCCGAGCAGATCCGTTGCCTCCTCGAATCCCAGGCGCTCACCATGCGCCGCCACTCCGCGTGGCAGGGCGACGGCAGCTTCAAGCGCATCCGCGTGACCGGCGGCGCGTCAAAGAGCGCCACGTTCCGCCAGATCCTCGCCGACGTCTTCCAGGCGAAGATCGAGACCGTTTCCATCGCGAACTCCGCGTCCCTCGGCGCCGCCATCCGCGCCGCCAACGGCATCGACAATACGCCGTTCGAGGACCTCTACGCGATGTTCTGCGCCTCCGCATCCGTCATCGAGCCCGACGCCTCCCTGCGCGGCCTCTACGACGGCATGATGGCGGACTACGCCGCGCTCGAATCCGGCCGCGGTTGATCTCCGTTCATCAAACAAGAACGTTTGCACCGTCTTTCCTCCGGGAGAGACGGTGTTTTTGTTTTCCGGGCGGATTCCGCGCGCAAAAATACATTGTTACGCTTGCTTTTTCGCGTTTGCAGGCTATATTATTCTCTGCTTTTTTTGAAATCCGGAGAGATGGCTGAGCGGTCGAAGGCGGCGGTCTCGAAAACCGTTAACGGGTTTTTCCCGTTCGGGGGTTCGAATCCCCCTCTCTCCGCCATTTTCATGCTCGGTTTTCGAGTCTCCTTTTCGATTCTTCCCCATTTCCTCCCCGCCGTGAGCTTACGGACGGAACAAAGTTTTTTCGTACTTTTTTCCCGTTTCAGTTTGCTTTTTTCCAAACCGGGGTGTATATTAAATCTCATGCAAGAAATTGCGGGGGCGTAGCTCAACTGGTTAGAGTGCCACCCTGTCACGGTGGATGTTGCGGGTTCGAATCCCGTCGCTCTCGCCATTTTTGTATCTGCACAGTACAAAATGGCGATTTTTTTATGTCCGGATTTGGGGTGCGCATGGAAAAGATCCTTCAACATTTCATCGGCTATCTGACGGCCGAACGCGGCCTCAGCCGGAATTCCACGTCCGCCTATTCCTCCGACCTCGAAGACTACATCCACTGGCTCAAAGCGCAGGGCATCGAGTCGTTCGACGCCGCCGGACGCGACGCCATTATCGACTACCTCGAATACTGCCGCGACGAGCGAAATCTGGAGACGGTCAGCATCGCGCGGCGTCTGGTCGCGATCAAGATCCTGTACCGGTATCTTTTCCGCGAACGCATGATCGCCGCGGATGTGACGGACGTGATGGATTCGCCGAAATTCTGGCGCATCCTGCCGGATTTCCTGAGCGTGGCGGAAGTCGACGCCCTGCTCAACGCGTTTCCGCTGCGGGCGCAGGACCCGCTCGTCATCCGCAACCGCTGCATCCTGGAGCTGCTGTATTCCTGCGGGCTCCGCGTGAGCGAATGCGTAAACCTCCGGTTCGGCGCGGTCCGGTTCGACGAACGCACCATCCGCGTGCTCGGCAAAGGCTCCAAGGAACGCATCGTGCCGATGGGCGACGCAGCGATCCATCAGCTGAAACGCTACCTGGAGAAAGCGCGTCCCGAGCTCGCCGGAGACGGCGGCGCACCTCAGTTGTTCCTGTCCAACCACGGAAAGAAGCTCGACCGGGAACGCGTCTGGATGGTCGTGAAGGATGCCGCGCGCCTCGCCGGGATCACGAAGAACATCCATCCGCACACGCTGCGCCATTCCTTCGCGAGCCATCTGCTCGAAAACGGCGCGGACCTGCGCGTGATCCAGGAGATGCTCGGGCACGCGGACATCAGCACCACGCAGATCTATACGCACGTCGACGAGAACCGCCTGCTCGGCGTCTTCAACAAATTCCATCCGAGAGCCTGACCGCCCATGAAACTGAAAGAACTCCTCAACACCCCCATCCGGCGCATGGTCGCGCGCAACATCGCGCTGTCGCTCGTCGTCGGCATCTGCCTGCTGTACGTGGCGCTGCACGACGGCCGCCGCATGCACAGCGAGACCATCATGTTCTCCACCATGAGCACGTTCGGGACGGTCAGCCTCGCCCATCAGGAGAAAATGACCGTGAGCAACGCGCTGACGGCGGCGCACGAGGCGGTCCGCGAAGTGGAGAAGACCTGCAACATCTTCGATCCCGAAAGCGAGCTAGCCAAGCTCAACGCGACCGCGGCGGACGAGCCGTTCGCGTGCAGCGATCTGCTGTGGGACGTGCTCACGCAGGCACGGGAGTTCTGGAAGGATTCCGGCGGCGCGTTCGACGTGACGATCGACCCGCTGATGAAGCTCTGGGGATTCCACAGCAAACGCGAGACGCTGCCGTCCGAGGAGGAGATCGCCGAGGCGAAACGCCTCACCGGGCTTGACAAGGTCGTGTTCGACGATGAAAAGCATACGGTGAAGTTCACCGTGCCGGGCATGTCGATCAACCTCGGCGGCATCGCCAAAGGCTACGCGCTCGACCGCGCCGCGGATGCCGTCCGCGCGCTCGGCGTGAAGACCGGCTGGATCGAGATCGGCGGGAACATCCTGGCGCTGCCGAAGAAGACTGGCGGCGGCAAATACGCCGCGGGTGTCCGGAATCCGTTCCATAAGGATGATATCCTTGGCAAGACTCCGGTCGGCGACGCCGCGATCAGCACCAGCGGCAACTACGAGCGATACGTGGTCATCGACGGCAAACAGTACACGCACATCATCGATCCCGCGACCGGGCTGCCGGTGTCCGGCATGGACTCCGTGACCGTGATCGCGCCGACCGGCGTCGCCAGCGACGCATTGTCGACCTCGATCTTCATCGCCGGGCCGGACGCCGTGGCGGGCTGGACGAAAAAGTTTCCCGGCCTGCGCGTGCTGATCGTGCGGGGTCCGGCGGACAAGCCGGAAGTGCTGAAATACGGCAAAGGGTGGGGCGAGATACCGTCGACTCTGCCGCCGCAATGACCAGCTGAATTTCTGCTGAAGTCAGGATTGCCCGGCGGCAAGCTTGCGTCGAAGGCTTCCCTTCACCCGGACAAACCGCATGAGCATCGCCAAATACTGCACGATCACGCGGCCGGAAAGCTTGCTTTCGCCCTGTTTGCGCATGGCGAATGTGATGGGATGCTCCAGGACCTTGTCGCGGCCCGTGAGGGAGAGCAGGAAGGCGAGTTCGAGCATGATCTTGAAACCTTCGGGCGAAAGGCAGGATTTCACGCGGTCGAAGGCGTCGCGGCGGATCGCGAAGAACCCGGACATCGGATCCTTCAGCGTGATCCCGAGCACAAGGCGGGCGGCAAACGCCGCGCCGTCGCTGCACATCACGCGGAAAAGATTCCATTTTTCGGTGAAGCCGCCGCCGGGCACATGCCGGGACCCGATCACCATGGACAACGCCGGATCGCGGTCGAATTCCGCGAGCAGTCCAGGCAGGTCCTCCGGTCGGTGCTGACCGTCGGCGTCCATGCAGACCAGGATTTCGCCCTGCGCTTTCGAAAACCCGTGGACCACGCTGGGCGCAAGCCCGCGTACGCCGGGGTTCTGTTCCACGCGGACAGGGGTTTTCAGCGTTTTCGCGCTTTCCAGCGCGGCGGCCTCCGTGCCGTCCGGGGAATGGTCGTCCGCGACGATGATCTCAAGTCCGGACAGGCTCAACGCATCAAGGGCGTGGAGCATCGGCGGGATGCTGTCCTTTTCTTTGAACGTAGGGAGAATAATAGAAGAGGTCATATCGTTGCACCTTTTCCCAAAAAAGTTTCGGATTAAAATGAACGATTCATTCTTTTGAATCGTTTTTCCTGGTTCCTGAAAGAACAAACCGGTACGGTTCTTTTACGTGAAAGTATAGATAAAGACTCCAAAAGGTAAGAGCTGTCATGAAAAACGGCATAATCGGGAAGAGAGACAAACCTTTAATGCGATAACACAAATAAACAATAGAATCCGCCCTGGGAATATGTCCAAAACAAGCCGGAATGTCAACAAAAAGCCATGAAGAAGGCAGACACAGAAACAGCGGAAAGAGAAGAGTAATCCCAAATAACGACCATTGCTTCTTCCCGGCGAAATCATAAAGCCGGATTACAAACAACGGATAAGCGAGGACAAGGTCATAAATTCTGTGATAAGAAACCAGCATGGTCAGACAGAACGCGGAAAGCAACAACGTATCGGACAAATAAGGCGTTTTGCGTTCCCGCCAAAACAACCACAAAATAACACAGACTGCCAACGCTCTCAGAAAATAATTAATAAAACCTATCTTAAAAAAAGCGAAGTGGCACATGCCATCCGGAACGCGGTCATAATGATTAAGGTGTCCCGGCAGAAGAATAAGCTGAACAGCATTCGAATATTCAGTATAGAGCTCCACCAAATCGTTACCACAGAAAACGGGGCTTATTGTGAAAAAAAGGAAGACAGAAAACGCGGCAAGGCACAGTTTCCAATGCCCCTTGAGAAAAAGAAGCGGAGCTACAACCGGCAATACGCTGTACTTCAACAATGCTATCAATGCAAACAAAACCGTTCGCAGACAGAACGACACTGGCCCCCAAAACATGCAATAAAAACAGATTGCTAAAACAATCGGAATCTGTCCCCATCGAAGCGATTCCTTGAAGCTGCAGGAATAAAAAGCAAGAGAGCAACTCAAAGCGTAAATGAGCTGTTTCCTGTCCGGCGTATACAAATCGCACCATCGCCAGCTCATGCCTTTCACATAAGTCAGTCCGATCAGGAAAAAAACGCCAACAATATTTGAAAAGAAATAAACAAGGTGAATCGCTCTGAACCAGCGATCAGGCCGACCAGCGATGATAGAAATAAAATCGGGCAGATACGCTGGGATTAAAAACAGAAACATCTGTCCGGGATAAACAATCGGAACAACACTTCCTCCATGGGAATAGCAAAAGAGATACTCAAAATGATCTGGGAATGGAATGTTACCTTCAAAAAGAGCCCGGGATATGGCGCAGTAGGCACCCAAATCACCTAAATAAAAGTAGGAGTCAATATACTGTTTGACAATCACATAAAATGCTGGCAGGAGCAAAAGAACCGAGAAAATAAAATAAAACCATTTTTTTCTTTTCATAAAAAAAGTCCTCCAACAAATAACACGATTTGTACAGAAAAACTCTCAGCCTTCGGCGAGGTAGGCTTCGTGCATCCGGAAGATCTTCTGGATCGACGCCTGGCACGTCGGGACGTCCTCGGCTTTGGCCGCGGCGTTCAGTTCCTTTGCCAGCGCGAAGAGGTCCATGGCGCCCATGTTCTCGCAGTAGCCGAACATGGTGTGCGTGATGATCCTGAGTTTCTGGAAGTCGGAGTCGACGCCGGGCTCCTGCAGGTCGACGCAGGATTTGTCGAATTCCTTGATGAACGCATCGTAGAATTCTTTGATTTCGTCGTCTTCGAGCTCAAGGAGCTCTTTCAGATGGGCAGCGATATCGGCTTTCATGATTCGGGTGTCCTTTTATTGAATACGAATTTTGTTTCGTTTAATCCGCAGTTGGTCTCGTACGACACGTATTGCGTGATCGCCTTGATGATCTGGATGCCGCGTCCGCTGGTGGCGAAGAGGTTTTCCTCCTCGGGTTTCTTCTCCTCCGCTTTCTCCGGGGTGAAAAGCTGGGGATCGTTGGTCTCGCGGGTACCGGTGATGTCCCATTTGCCGCCGCGTTCCGCGCCGTGCAGAACCAGGTCGCCGTTTTCCATGCCGATGCTGGCGTAGATGAGGTCGGGGGCCTTCTTCTTGTCGTGGTTGCCGTGGATGACGACGTTGTTGAGGTATTCGTGGATGCAAAGGTCGATCTCGGTGCTCTGGCGGACATCATCGGTAATGGCGGAGAACTCGCGTGCGAGCTTGTCGACTTCGGTGAGCGTGGCGGGGATGATGCGTTCGAGGAACCCCTTGCGTGCGGAGCGCTTCTGGAACGCGACGATGGTGAAGTCGTCCGGAGCCTTGTCGACGCCCATTTTCGCCATCATGCCCTTGGTGCGGTACGGCAGCGCCACGACGTTCGGATTGTCCAGCTGGCACTGGATGATGGAGTGGAAATCCTCTTCGTCCATGGTCTGGCCGTCCTCGTTGGTCATGTCCAGCACGCCGTCGGTCATGGCGATGAAGATGGTGTCCTCGTCGAAATCGCAGTCGTAGTTTTCGGATTCGGGGAATTCGGCGTCGGCCATCCAGCCGAGCGGCATGCTGCCCTTGTTCGTGTCGCTGACGGTCACGGTCTTCTTGCTCGGGGAGGCGAAGATCATGCCGGGATGCCCGGAGGAATGCAGGGAAATGTGGTTGTTCTTGAAGTCGACGATGGCGGCGAGCGCGGTCATGTAGTTCTTGCTCTGAAGGTCCTCGCAGAAGAACTTGTTGAGGCGGGTCATGAGCTCATGGATCTTGATGTCGTTGTCGCGCAGGCTCATTTTCAGCCAGGACTGGACCGCCGCCATGTAGAGGGCCGCGGAGAGGCCGTGCCCGGAGATGTCGCCGATGAAGAAAAGATATTTGGAATCGCCGAACGGGATCATTTCGTAGAGGTCGCCGGAGACGTGCATGTACGGGACGTAGATGGAGGAAAACACCACGTCTTCGTTGCAGCTGCACCAGCTCGGGAGCAGGACTTTCTGAAGTTCGCCGGCGAGCGCGCGCTCCTCCTCCAGCTGGTCGCTGTATTTGTGCGCCATGAGCTTCTGGCGGTAGGTGGTGACGACCTCGGTGATCTTCTGGATCAGCGTCTTCTTGCCGACCGCCTTGTTCAGGTAGTACGTGTTGGCGTCCCAGGTGATCTGGTTGAGCATGGTCATGTTCTTGTCCTCGACCATGCTGGTGAGGAAGATGATGGGGCGTTCCGGGTCGGTGGCGCGGATGAGCTTGCGCAGCTCGAAACCGTCGATGCCGGGCATGATGACGTCGAGCAGGAGGATGTCGAAATACTGTTCCTTGAATTTCTGGAGGGCGTCAACGGCGTTCGTACAGGTCACGATCTCGAAGCCGCCGCCTTTCAGACAGCCGCGGATGATCATAAGATTCGCCTCAACGTCATCTACGGCCAGGACTTTGATCACATCGCTCATAATAACTCCGGGGAAAGTTCAGCGCGGGGCTGTTTTATGTTCAGGATAAGTTCACATAAACAGAAACTGCCATAATATATACTGCGAACCGGAAGCTTTCAAACGTTTTTCTCGAAAAAAAACGTCTTTTTCACGCATTTCCTTGAAATGAAGTTGAATTGAGGCGTTTCCCGAATATATTAAAGGAAAAGTCCTTCCGTTTTCAACGTCTTTTCAACCGCGTCTTTCAGCTATGCCCCGCATTCGCTTCGTCA
>JBGUKB010000067.1:0-5309 GCA_045114235.1 Victivallales bacterium | reverse complement strand
AGCAGAGCCTTCACGCGGATGACCTGCATCTCGCGCTGTTTCTTCGAGGAAAGCAGCATGCCGAGCGCGAACTCGGCGTTGTTCTCGAACAGCGAATTGGTCCACGCCGGGCCGAATCCGCGCTGGTTGACCGTGTACGGGATGCCGGGCATGGGCGAGCCCCACGCCTGCGAACACCCGGTGGCGTTCGCCCAGTACACGCGGTCGCCGAACAACTGGGTCAGCAGCTTGGCATAGGGCGTTTCGCCGCATCCGGCGCAGGCGGCGGAGAACTCGAGGAGCGGGCGGCGGAACTGGCTGCCCTTGACCGTGTAGGGGTTGAAGACGTCGGACTTGGCGGGAAGCGAGAGCAGGTAATTCCAGTTCGCCAGGTCGTGGTCGGTCTCGGCGTTCGGGGTCATGGCGAGCGCCTTGTCCTTCGCCGGGCAGACGGACGCGCAGACGCCGCATCCGGTGCAGTCGGCGGCGCTGATCTGGAGTGTGAAGACGTAACCGGGCTTGCCGGTGGCGGGGATCGAGCGGAGCGGAGCGGGCGCTGCGGCGGCCTCATCCGCGGTCAGCAGGTACGGACGCACCACGGCGTGCGGACAGGCGAACGCGCACCGGTTGCACTGGAAGCACTTCGCGGGATCCCAGACGGGCACGTGGACCGCGATGTCGCGTTTCTCGTAGGCGGTCAGGCCCATGTCGATCACGCCGTCCTCGTAGCCCTTGAACGCGCTCACGGGCAGGTCGTCGCCCTTCTGGGCGTTGATCGGCTCGAGAAGGTTCGTGACGACGGCGGGGAGGCCGGGGCGCGCGGCGGGCGCGGGATCGGCGGCGTTCCGCCAGGATTCCGGCACGGACGCTTCCACGAGGCTTTTCACGCCCTCGTCGATGGCGGCGAGGTTGCGGTTCACCACGTCGTCGCCCTTGGCGAAATAGGTCTTCTTCGCGGCGGCCTTCATGAACGCGACGGCGTCGTCCACGGGGATGACGTTCGCGAGGCGGAAGAACGCGGCCTGCAGGACCATGTTGATATGGCTGCCGAGGCCGAGGCGCTCCGCGATGGCGACCGCGTCGATCAGGTAGAGCTTCGCGTGGCGTTCGGCGAGCGTGCGCTTCACGTGTGCCGGGAGCTTTTTGTCGAGCTCGGCGGGCGTCCACGGGCAGTTCAGCAGGAGCGTCCCGTTCGGCTTGAGCTCGCCCGCGACGTCGTACTTGGAAATGTACGTGGCGTTGTGGCAGCCGATGAAGTCGGCGGCCTTCACGTAGTAGGAGGAACGGATCGGCTTGTCGCCGAACCGGAGATGCGACTTGGTCACGCCGAACGACTTCTTGGCGTCGTACTCGAAATACGCCTGGGCATACTTCGGGGTGTGGGCGTTGATGATGTTGACCGTGTTCTTGTTCGCGCCGACCGTGCCGTCGGAGCCGAGGCCCCAGAACTTGCAGCAGACGATGTGCTCGTCGTCGGGGTAGAGTGGGGCTTCGACCTGGAGCGAACGGTGCGTCACGTCGTCCACGATACCGATCGTGAAGCTGTTCATCGGCTTTTCGGCGGCGAGGTTGCGGAAGACGGCTTCGATCTGCGCCGGATCGGTGTCCTTCGAGGAGAGGCCGTAGCGGCCGCCGTACACGGAGAGCGCGGCGGGATGCTTCGCCTCGGCCAGCACGGAGCGGACGTCCAGATACAGCGGATCGCCGGCTGCGCCCATTTCCTTGCAGCGGTCGAGCACGGCGATGCGATTGACCGAGGCGGGCAGAGCGGCGAGGAAATGTTTCGCGGAGAACGGCCGGTACAGGTGGACCTGAAGGAACCCGGTCTTGCCGCCGCGGGCGTTCAGCCAGTCGACGGTTTCGCGGATGGTGCCGGAGACGGAGCCCATGGCGACGACGACGTATTCGGCCTCGGGGTCGCCGTAGTAGTCGAAGAGGTGGTACTGGCGGCCGGTCACGGACGCGATCTTGTCCATGCAGGACTGCACGATGCCGGGCAGCGCGTCGTAGAACGCGTTGTTCGCCTCGCGCACCTGGAAGAAAATGTCCGGGTTCTGCACGGTCGCGCGGAGCATCGGGTGCTCCGGGTTCAGCGCGTGGGCGCGGAACGCCTCGAGCGCCTTCATGTTGACGAGCGGCTTCAATTCGGCGTAGTCGATCGGCTCGACCTTGGAGAGTTCATGCGAGGTGCGGAATCCGTCGAAGAAATGCAGGAACGGAATCAGGCCCTCGATCGCGGCGAGGTGCGCCACGGGCGCGAGGTCCATCACTTCCTGCGCGTTCGCGCTGGAGAGCATCGCGAATCCGGTCTGGCGGCAGTTCATCACGTCCGAATGGTCACCGAAGATCGACAGCGCATGCGTGCCGACCGTACGGGACGCCACGTGCAGGACGCCGGGAAGGCGTTCTCCGGAGATGCGGTGCATGACCGGGATCATGAGCATGAGGCCCTGCGAGGAGGTGAACGACGTGGAGAGCGCGCCCGCCTCGAGCGAACCGTGAATCGCGCCGATCGCGCCCGCTTCGGACTGCATTTCCACCAGCGTCACGGTTTGGCCGAACACGTTTTTGCGGCCTTTCGCCGCCCATTCGTCGGTCTTTCCGGCCATCGGGGAGGACGGGGTGATCGGGTAGATGGCGGCGACTTCGGAAAACGCGTATGCGGCGTAGGCGCACGCCTCGTTGCCGTCCATCGTGACAAACTGTTTCGCGGAACTCATCGGATCGGGTCTCCTTGTTCGGTATCAGCTCAAATTCAAATCATTTTCAGGTTGCCGCGCGGATGCGGAAACCCGGCGGAAGCGCATTGTCCTCCGCCGGGAAACGCCGTTGCGCACGGCGGGAAAGGTCATTCGGCGACGATGCCGTCGACCTTCTTGATCTTGAGGCGGTTCACGGCATCCTCGCGCATCTTGTACTTGAGTATCTTTCCGGCGGCGTTCATGGGGAACTCCTTCACGAAGTCGACGTAGCGCGGGACCTTGTACTTCGCCATGTGCGAACGCACGAAGTCCTTCATCTCCTCCTCGGTCATGGTCTCGCCTTCCTTCAGGATTACGCACGCCACGATCTCCTCGCCGTACTGTTCGTCAGGGATGCCGATCACCTGCACGTCGGAGACTTTCGGGTGCGTGTAGATGAACTCCTCGATCTCCTTCGGGTAGATGTTCTCGCCGCCGCGGATGATCATGTCCTTCAGGCGTCCGGTGATGCGGTAGTTGCCCTCGGGCGTGCGGAGCGCGAGGTCGCCGGTGTGCAGCCAGCCGTCCGCGTCGATGGCGGCGGCGGTTTCGAGCGGCATCTTGTAGTAGCCCTTCATGATGTTGTAGCCGCGCGCCAGGAATTCGCCGGGGACGTTGTCCGGGAGGTCCTTTCCGGTCGCGGGGTCCACGATGCGGCATTCGATCTCCGGCATGGCGCAGCCCACGGTCTCCACGCGGACTTCCAGCGGGTCGTTGGTGCGGCTCATGGTGCAGCCGGGCGACGCCTCGGTCTGGCCGTACACGATCACGATCTCGGTCATGTTCATCTTGTTCACGACGTCCTGCATGACGGACACCGGGCACGGCGAACCTGCCATAATGCCCGTGCGCATGTAGGAGAAGTTGGTCTTCGGGAAGTCCGGGTGCTCAAGCATGGCGATGAACATGGTGGGCACGCCGTGGAATGCGGTGATCTTCTCCTGGTTGATGCACGCGAGCGCGGACTTCGGGGAGAAATAGGGCAGGGGGCACAGCGTGGTGCCATGTGTCATGGACGCGGTCATCGCCAGCACCATGCCGAAACAGTGGAACATCGGCACCTGGACCATCATGCGGTCGGCGGTGGAGAGGTCCATGCTGTCGCCGATGCACTTGCCGTTGTTCACCACGTTGTAGTGGGTGAGCATAACGCCCTTCGGGAATCCGGTGGTGCCGGAGGTGTACTGCATGTTGCACACGTCGTGGATGTCCACGGCGTCGGCGCGGCGGCGGAGCTCCTCCATCGGCACCTTGTGGGCGTATTCCACGGCTTCTTCCCAGGTCAGGCTGCCGGGCTGGCGGAAGCCGACCGAGATGATGTTGCGGAGGAACGGCAGGCGCTTCGCGTGGAGCGGTTCGCCGGCCTTTGTCTGCGCAAGTTCGGGGCAGAGCTCGTTCATGATGCCCGCGTAGTCGGAGTCGCGGTAGCCCTCGATCATCACCAGCGTGTGGGTGTCGGACTGGCGCAGGAGATATTCGGCCTCCTGGATCTTGTACGCGGTGTTCACCGTGACGAGCGCGGCGCCGATCTTCGTGGTCGCCCAGAACGTGATGTACCACTGCGGTACGTTCGTGGCCCAGATCGCGACCTTGGCGCCGGGCTTCACGCCGAGGGCGATCAGCGCGCGGGCGAAGGTGTCCACGTCGTCGCGGAACTCGGAATAGGTGCGCGTGTAGTCGAGCGTGGTGTATTTGAACGCGTACTGGTCCGGGAATTCGCGGACCATGGCGTCGAGCACCTGGGAGAACGTCTTTTCGATCAGGATGTCCTTCTTCCAGATGAACTTGCCGGTGTGGCGGTTGTTTTCATAGAGAGTGGCCTTGGAGCGCGCCAGTTCGAACCGGCTCATGTAGCTCACGAACTGCGCGAAGATCACGTCGGGCGAGCTGATCTCGGCCTCCCACTTCGGGTCCCATTCGATAGAGATGAACCCGTCGTAGTTCACCGAACGGAGCGCGTTCATCACGCGGTCGAGCGGGAGCGAACCTTCGCCGACGATCGCGTGGACCTCGGCGCTTTCGGAATCCTTCAGGTGGACGTGCTTGATGTACGCGCCCAGGTTCTTGACCGTGGCTTCGGGCGTCTCGCCGCAGACGCGGTAGGGATAATGCAGGTCCCACAGCGCGGCGAGGTTGTCCGTCATGAAGCTCGCGAGCAGGTCGGCGAGTTTCTGCGTGTCGGCGTAGTAACCGACCGTCTCCACGAGCAGGACCACGCGGGCCTGTTCGGCGAGCGGGAGAGCACGGGCGACGAACTCGCGTGCGGCGGCATCGTCGCCGGGGGTGTTTCCGGCGGTTTTCAGGCGGATATAGGGCACGTGCAGACGGCGCGCGGTCTCCAGACAGCGTTTGAGCTCGTCGAACGCTTCCTCCGGCTTCGCTGCGATGTCGTTCACGAGGTCGAGGCAGGAGATGCTCAGATTGGCGTTGCGGAGCTTGTGCTGGACGCCGGCGAGGCGTTCCGGGCGGAAATCGTTCCGGAGCTTCGGCGTGTCGACGCTATGGATTTCGATCCCGTTGAACTTGTATTCACGGGCGATCCGGACAAAATCGTCGAAACTGTACGATTCCCAACGATTGGTCGAGAAC
>JBGUKB010000066.1:0-4110 GCA_045114235.1 Victivallales bacterium | reverse complement strand
TCCCGTGCAGTAGTTCTCGACCTCGTGCGCGGACGTGAGCGGGAACGACGGAAAGCGCTTCGGCGTGTCCGTCTGTTCCATCGAATCGGGCTGGATTGCCTGATTGTAGATGCGCAGAAGTTCGTCTTCTCTGTGACTCATAGTTGTTTCACCTCGCGGCAGTCGATCGCCGACATCGGCAGGCCGATCATGGCCCCCAGAAGCGGATAGCTGGATTTGATCTGGAACGTCATGGCGTTATGGTTCCAGACCTGAATGTGGTGGTCTTCTATTTTTCCCGTGGAAACCGCAACGCCCACGGAGTATGTGCCGTTCTCCAGGCGCGGCAGGACGAAGTGGAACACGACCTCCATCTCGCCGCCTTCCTCCAGGACCGGGATCGCGCCCGGGATGCTGGTGTCGCCCCACAGGTTGATCCCCTCCGGGGAACGCACGCGGAACCCGACCGCGGGCATTTCGAGGCGTTTGGTCGCCCGGAGCCGGACCGTGAACTTGACGGCCTCGCCGCCGCGCGCCTGGCTCATCGTCCCGCCGTCGTCCGAGGAGAGGATCGTTTCGAGTATCTCCGCGCCGCCTTCGCCGAAGGAGCGTTCGTCGGGGAGATACCCGGTCGCCTCGACCGGGTCGCCCTCGCGGAAGTCCGGTTCGCCGGGGTTCCATTCCTGTTTCCCGGAGACCTTGACGTCCTGTTTTTCCCCGTAGCAGAGCTCGAGGTAGCGCTCGGTGATCTCGCGCGGCGCGCCGTCGGCGATCAGCCTGGAATGGTCCAGCAGGATCGCGCGGGAGCAGAGCATGGAGATGATATTGCAGTCGTGGCTGACCAGCAGCACGGTCTTGTCCCTGATGTATTCGCGGAGGAACGCGATGCACTTCTGCGCGAAATGGAAATCGCCGACCGCGAAGATCTCGTCCAGCAGCAGGATGTCCGCCTGAAGGTAAATGCAGGTGGCGAACGCCAGGCGCATCACCATGCCGGTGGAATACGTGGAGACCGGCTGGTCGATGAAGTCGCCGATCTCGGCGAATTCGATGATGCCGTCGATCTGGGCTTCGATCTCGGATTTCCGCAGGCCGCGGGAGTAGCCCGCCGTGTAGATGTTCTGCCTGCCCGTGTCGGACGCGTCGATCCAGCTGCCGAGTTCCAGCAGCGACGCCACGCGCCCCTCGATGAAGACTTTCCCGCTCGTCGGATACAGCGTCCCGGCGATCATCTGCAGAAGCGTGCTTTTGCCGCTTCCGTTCACGCCCATGACGCCGACGCATTCCCCTTTGCGGATTTCCAGGGAGAGCGGCTCCAGCGCGGTAAAGCGGTTGCTCTTGAACCGGAACGGGAACAGCAGGTTCCAGAGCAGTTCCTTCCGCGTCGAGAAGCGCGGATACTCCTTGCCGACTCCTTCCAGGCGGATCACGACTTCTTCAGACGACATCGGCAAAGCGCCTCCTCAGCCGCATGAAAACGCAGAATCCGAGCTGGAACGCGACGATGCCCGTCAGCCAGGACATGCCGACCAGAGTCCAGTTCGGCGCGCAGGGTTTGAAAAAGATGGTCCGGGTATTGATGATGACCGGAGTCAGGGGATTCAGGTAGAGCGCCCAGCGGTATCCTTCCGGGATCTGCACCGCATCGTAGAAGATCGGCGCGGAGAAGAACAGGAGCAGAAGGACGATGCCGAGCAGATTGCCCAAGTCGCGGAAGAACAGCCCCGCGGCGGAGATGATCCAGCTGCAGCCCGTCGTGAGCAGAAGCAGCGGCAGGGTCGTCAGGGGAAGATAGGCGAGCGCCAGCCACGATCCGCCGCCGTCCGTGGCCTGCGAGATCAGATAGATCAGGACCAGGACCGCGTACGTGATCAGGAAGTTCGCCGCTGCCAGGCTCGGCGAAAGCAGGTCCAGCGGGAACGGCACGCGCTTGATGATGCCCGTCCGCGAGAGCAGCAGGCTCAGGCTGCCCATCAGCGTCTCGCTGAACCCGGAGTACAGGATGATGCCCGTGTAGATCACCAGGCCGAAGCTCCAGCGGGACGTGATGTCCGCGTCCGGCCATTTCAGCTTGAAGATCACGCTGAACATGTAAACATAGATCAGCAGGACGCACATCGGCGGGATGAACAGCCAGAAAAATCCGAGCACGCTGTGCCGGAATTTCGCCAGAATATTGTTCCGAACCATCATGAAAAACAGGCTGTACTGGCGGACGGCCAGGTTCACCGGCATCCACGGGTTCAGCGTCTTCCAGACTGGAATGTGCCGGAATATCTCTTCCACTGTATTGTCTGCTCCAAAAACAAACGCGCGCAACAGAAAAAGCCCCGGAAGCGACGTGTTTTGTTTCGTTTCGGTCTGCGGTTTCCGTCTTTTTCCGCACAGGCCGAAACAGGTTTTCCGCACAGAAAAAAACACTAATATAAACTAATACATCATACTATAGCACGCGGACCCGATTTTTCAAGCAGAAAACGGGCTTTTTCCGGGCGATTTGACGGTTTTGTTTTGCCGAAATAAAGAACAGGCGGCGCGCCGGAAGAAATGTCCGGAAAAACGGAGCGGAAATGAGGCGAAGACAGGGCAGGGTCAGCCGAGGCGGCTGTTCTTCGCGAGGAGCAGAAGGTCGGCAAGCACGATCGCGGCCATTGCCTCGACGACCGGGACCATGCGCGGCACGAGGCACGGGTCGTGCCGTCCGGGCGTGGAGATCTCGGCGGGCGCATCGCTGCGGTCGACTGTCATTTGGGGGCGCGCAAGGGACGCCGTGGGCTTGACGGCGCAGCGGAACGTGAAGACGTCGCCGTTGGAGATGCCGCCGAGCACGCCGCCCGCGTTGTTCGAGGCGAACTTGCCTCCGGGCAGGATCGAGTCGTTGTGCGCGCTGCCGCGCATGGCTGCCGCGTCGAATCCCGCGCCGAACTCGATCCCCTTCACGCCGCCGATGGAAAGAATCGCGTGCGCCGTGAGCGCGTCCAGCTTGTCGAAGACGGGTTCGCCAAGTCCGGCGGGCAGTCCGACAGCTTCGCAGAGGATGACCCCGCCGACGCTGTCGCGGTCGGCGCGCGCGGCATTGACCGCTTCCTCCATGCGGACCGCGGCCTCGGCGTCAGGTGCGCGGACGGGATTGCGTTCGACCTGGCTCCAGTCGATCTTCTGCGCCTTGATCCCGGCGATCTCAAGCGCGCAGGCGCGGACGGTCACGCCGTGCCGGGCGAGAAGCTGTTTCGCGATGGCTCCCGCCGCGACCCGTGCGACGGTCTCGCGTCCCGAGGTGCGCCCGCCTCCGCGCGCGTCGCGGAACCCGAACTTCCGTTCCCACGCATAATCGGCGTGTCCGGGGCGGAAGAGGTTCGCGATGGCGTCGTAGTCGGCGCTGTGCTGGTTCGTGTTGCGGAACAGGATCGCGATGGGCGCGCCAGTCGCGACGCCGTTCAGCACGCCGGAAAGGATTTCGGGTTCGTCGGCCTCCTGGCGCGGCGTGGTCATGCCGGACTGGCCGGGCCTGCGGCGCGCGAGTTCGGATTTGAGGGCGTCGAGGTCGAGCGGAAGCCCGGCGGGGACGCCGTCGACGACGCAGCCGAGCGCGGCTCCGTGGGATTCGCCGAATGTGGTGACGCGGAACAGTGTGCCGAAGGTGTTGGAGCTCATTGGGAAATCACTTTCGATTCGAGGACGATGAGAAAACGGTCGACCGCTTCCTCCACGGGGAGGACTTGCGGCAGTTCGAGCACGGCGTCGGCGGCCGCGCGGAACACCGGACGGCGGGCGGCGCAGATGCGCTCGAACTCGACGGACGGATCGGGCTTGTCCGCCAGGAACGGCGGGAGCCCCTCGCGCGCCATTCGTTCGAACGCCGTGGGGACGGGGACGTCCAGCCAGACGATGAGGCCGAGCGCGTGCAGGTCGTCAGGTGTGAGGACGGGATTGGAGACCACGCCGCCGCCGAGCGCGACGACCGCGCGTTGCGGGGCGGATGCGATGAATCTGCGGACGGTTTCCGCCTCAAGTTCGCGGAAACGCCGCTCGCCGACTTCCTTGTAAAGCGCGCGGACGGGTTTGCCTGCATTGGCTTCCAGCAGTTCGTCGGTGTCGAAGAACGGCACGCAGAGCGTCTTCGCGAGCGTC
>JBGUKB010000065.1:0-4841 GCA_045114235.1 Victivallales bacterium | reverse complement strand
CTCTTCGAGCGTGGCGGCGTTGCGCTGCGCCACGATGTTCGCCGGGGTGTCGCAGACGAGGGAACGCCCGCTGTGCATCAGGGAGATGCGGTCGCAGCGTCCGGCCTCGTTCATGAAGTGGGTCGTGATGAAGATCGTGACCTTGTCTTTTCTCGAAAGCTCGATGATGAGCTCCCAGAAGAGGTCGCGGGCGACGGGGTCGACGCCGGACGTCGGTTCGTCGAGGATCACGATCTCGGGATTGTGGATGACCGCGGCGGCGAGGGAGAGGCGCTGTTTCAGACCGAGCGGGAGGTCGTTCGGGAGTTTCTCCTCGATCTCCTTCAGCTGGAACCGCTCGAGCAGGGCGTCGACGCGTCCGGGGATCTCGTCTTCGGGGATCTGGTACAGATGCGCGTAGAGCACGAGGTTCTGACGCACGGTCAGGTCGCCGTAGAGGGAGAAGAGCTGCGTCATGTAGCCGAGGTGCTTGCGGGTCTCGAGCGAACCGCCGTCGATGGGGTTGCCGAAAAGCTTGGCGGTGCCCTCGGTGGCGGGCAGGAGACCGGTGAGCATGCGCATGGTGGTGGTCTTGCCGCAGCCGTTGGAGCCGAGGAAGCCGAAGATCTCGCCCTTGCGGATGCGGAAGCTGACGTGGTCGACGGCGGTGAACGAGCCGAAGCGCTTGGTCAGGCCCTCGGCCTCGATGGAGTAGCCGTCTGCCTCGGTGGTTTCGAGCGGAGGCACGACCAGGGCCTTGTGGCCGGAGCGCTGTTCTTCCGGCAGCAGCTCGATGAACGCGTCGTCGAGGTTGTCCTTGCCGGTCTTCTTCAGGATTTCGGCGGGCGTGCCGGTGTCGAGGATCTTGCCGTCGTTCATGGCGATCAGCCAGTCGAACCGCTGGGCTTCGTCCATGTACGCGGTCGCCACGATCACGCTCATGTTTTCCTGCGCTTCGCGGATGGAGTCGACCAGGTCCCAGAACTGGCGGCGCGCCAGCGGGTCGACGCCGGTGGTCGGTTCGTCGAGCACGAGCAGGTCGGGGTCGTGGATCAGGGAGCAGCAGAGGCCGAGCTTCTGCTTCATGCCGCCGGAAAGCTTGCCCGCCGGACGGTCGAGGAAGGGATAGAGGCCCGTGCTTTTGGTCAGGCGGTCGATCCTGCGGCGGCGCTCGGCGGCGTTGTGTCCGAAGAGGCGCGCGAAGAACTGGAGGTTTTCCTCGACCGTGAGCGTGAAATACAGGTTTTTGCCGAGTCCCTGCGGCATGTACGCGATCTTCGGGCAGACCTTGTTCCGGTGGTCCCGGTCGCGCATGTCGCCGCCGAGGACGCGCAAATCGCCCTCCTGCATGGCGTGCGCCCCGGTCACGAGGGACAGCAGCGTGGATTTTCCCACGCCGTCGGGGCCGATCATGCCGATCAGCTTGCGCGCGGGGATATCGAGCGTGACATGGTCCAGCGCCAGGGTCTTGCCGTATTTCAGAGCCAGGTTCCGAAAACTGACGACCGGTTCGATGTTCACGCCCTCATTGGAGGGAGAATTGCTCATTTTGCGGCCGTTCCGTTCGTCTCGGCGGGTTTGTCGGCGGGAACGGGGACTGCTTCACCCTTCTCCTTCGGGGTCTTGAGGAAGTCCGGCCAGGGCTCCTGGTCGTCAAGGCGGACCCAGGCGACGCCGGGGATGCCGGTCTTGACGTATTCGACGTACTGCTTGAGGAGAGCGGGATCGATCTTCGCCTTCACGCGGAACATGAGTTTTTCGCGTTCGACTCTGGTTTCGACGGTCTTCGGCGTGAACTGCGCCACGCTGGCGACGTAGGAGATGGTGGCGGGAATCGCGACGTCGTCCATGGCGTCGAGCAGGATGCGGGCGTCCGCGCCGAGCGCGATCTTGCCGGCGGTCTCCTCGGGGACGAAGAAGGTCAGGTAGACATCGGTGAGGTCGACGAGGTTGAGCACGCGGCCGCCGGAGCTGAGGACTTCGCCGACTTCGGAGATGCGGTACTGGATGCGTCCGTCGATCGGGGCGGTGAGGGTGCTGTCGTCGATGTCGGCCTGGATGCGGTCGGCGTCGGCCTTCGCCGCGGCGATGGAGGCTTCGGCCTTCACGATGGCGGCCTTGTCGGAAATGATCGCGGCCTCGACGCTCTGGACGTCGGCTTCGGCGCTCTGGACGTCGGCTTTGGCGGAATCGACGTTGGCGCCCGCGGATTGGAACATGGCTTCGTCGTTTTCGAAGGTCTGGCGGGACGTGACGTCCTTTTCCATCAGCTCTTTCGAACGTTCGTAACGGCTCTTCGCGTTGTTGTACGTGCTGATCTTCGCGGCGAGGTTGGCTTTCGAGGCGGCGAGGGCGGCGTTCGCGGATGCGAGGGCGGCTTCCTCGACCTTGAGCTGCGCGTTGGCCTGTTCGAGCTCGGCCTGCCTCACGTTGATCGTGGCTTTCGCCTGCGCGAGTTCGGCATTAAGCGTATTGGTCTGCATCTGGGTGAGCGTCTGGCCGGCCTTCACATAGTCGCCTTCATCGACCAGGAGCTGTTCGATCTTGCCCGCGAGCTTGGCGGCGATGTTGATCTCGGTCGCCTCGAGTCGGCCGTTGCCGGAGGCGAACGCCGGATTTCTGTAGATGGCCTCTTCCCTGTAGGTCTTGATGAGATACCAGGCCATGCCGATCACGGCGATAACGAGGAGCGAGATGATGATTTTTTTCATGGTTTTGGGGATCCTTTCCCGTTTGTTCTATGATGTTGATAAAAATGTATTGCAAACAAAATCAATATATAATATACATCCGCAAGGCCGTTTTTTCAAGTGCGCGTATGCGTTTTCCAAATAATAAAAAGGGCAAAAAAGACTGGATGAGTAGTCTTTTTGCAGATCGTCTGGCCGCCGATTCCTTCTGTCCGAAGGCAGGCGCAGGAGCGAGCGGGGAGGGGACGGGAATGCGGACTTTACCGGGTGATCGTGATGACGTCTCCGGCTTTGTAGCCGCCTTCAGGAAGATGATCCCTGACTTCTCTGTTCTGGATTCGCAGACGGAAGCCGGGCGTGTCGTGCATGCAGGTGACGACCGCCTTCTCAAATTTGCCGTCCTTCCATTCGATGTCGACCGTGAACCCGCCGCGCGCCTTGAGTCCCTTCACGGAGCCGGATTCGAATCCGGGCGTCTTCGGCAGGGCGGGCAGGATGTCCAGCGTGTAGATGCGTTCGGCGCCGCGTTCCTCGTACACATGGCTCTGGAGGAGCATTTCCACGACACCGGAGAGCGCGCCGAAATTGCCGTCGATCTGGAACGGCGGATGCGCGTCGAGCAGGCTGCCGTAGACTCCGCCGCCGCCCATCACGACCGATTCCTGGCTGACGTATGTGAGCTGTTCGCGGAGGAGCTTGTACGCGCGGTCGCCGTCGAGCAGGCGCGCCCAGAGGTTGATCTTCCACGCCTTCGACCAGCCGGTCCCCTCGTCGCCGCGATGGTTCAGCACCACGCGCGCACCGTCCGCTTCCTTCGTGTTCACGCGCGGGTCGATCTGCGAGCCCGGCATGAGGGCGAAGAGCTGGGAGATGTGGCGGTGCTGGTCGTTCGGATTGTCGACGTCGGGGCCCCATTCCTGGATCTGGCCGTAGCGGCCGATGACGATCGGGCGGAGTTTTTCATTGGTGGCCTTCAGTTGCTTGAGGAACGCCTCGTCCTTGTCGCCGAGGACCTTCGCGGCGAAGAGCGTGTCGCGGAAGACCTCGCGGACGATGGCGGACTCCATTTCGCCGCCCCATGCCACGCTGCCGCCGTTGTTTCCGTCGCGGAAACTGTTCTCCGGCGAGCTCGACGGGTTCATGGAAAGTTTGCCGTCCGGCCCCTCGACGAGCGCGGAGAGGAAGAAACGGCAGTTGTCCTTCATGGCGGGGTAGATTTTTTCGAGGTACGCCCTGTCGCCGCTGAACGCGTAGTGGTCGAACATCATCTGGCAGAACCAGCCGCCGGCGCTGAAGAACGGCCCCCACGGCAGGCTGCCGCCGGGCGCGGTCCAGCCCCAGGCGTTGGTCGTGTAGGCGCAGGTCCAGCCGTCCGCGCCGAAATACTCCTTCGCGGTGATTCTGCCGGACGGGATGAGCGAGAGGTTCATGTTCACGGCGGGCGTCATGCACTCGGAGAGGTTGGCGGTGTTCACGGGCCAGTAGTTCATCTGGTAGTTGATGTTGCTCTTGTAGTCGCATTTCCACGGCAGGTCGTAGCCGTCGCCCCAGATGCCCTGCGAGTTCGACGGCAGCGGGTTGTCCTCGCGGCTGGACGCGATCATCAGGTAGCGCCCGAACTGCGCGAAGAGCGCCGCGAACGCCGTGTCTTCCGGATGGTCCTTGAAGCGCTTCAGGCGTTCCACGGTGGTGAGGTTGAGGAACTTCTCAAGCTCCTCGTCCGATTTCCCCTCGACCGGATTCCAGAAGTCGAACTTGACGCGGTTGAAGAGCTTCTGATAGTCTTCGGTGTGACGTATCAAAAACTCATCGAAGCGGTCCATTTGGATTGAGACGCCCGACCCGGCGGGAGACTGAAGCTGGGACAGGGACTGGATCACTCTCGCCACCTTGGGCACGGTTCTTCCGATACGCTCGCGGACGACTGCGACGAGGTCGTCGCCGTTCCGGTAGTTCGCATCCCAGTCCGCCTTGTAGCTCGTGTGTGCAGCCAGATACACCGTGAACGACGTTGCGCCCGTGACCGTGATGGTGTCGCCTTCGGCGGAGAGCTTTGCGTTGATGCTGTCAAAATTCCCGATGTCCGTGTTCGGGCGCGGGCGGGCGTGAGAGCTCGGTTCGGCTGCGTCGGGGGCCGGTCCCCGGAACGTTTGGCCCGGGACGACCTTCAGC
>JBGUKB010000064.1:0-5300 GCA_045114235.1 Victivallales bacterium | reverse complement strand
ATCTCCCTGATGCACAGCGGGCGTTCCCTCGTCTGCGACACCCCGGCGAACATCGTGGCGCAGCGCAACGCCGCCACGCTCGAAGAGGCGTTCATCGGTTGCCTGGAGGACGCCGACCCGGAATCCAACAAGGCCGCCACGGAGTCCTGCATCCAGAACGACGCGCCCGCCGAAGAGGAACCCCCGAAGAAGGGCGGCTTCCTCGGCTGGCTCAACTCCAAGTTCAGTTTCCAGCGCTGGTACACCTGCTACTGGCGCGAACAGCTCGAACTCATGCGCGACCCGGTCCGCGCCACGCTCGCGCTCTTCGGCGCGCTGATCCTGATGGTCGTCATCGGGTACGGCATCAACATGGACGTGGAGAACCTCTCGTACGCCATCCTCGACAACGACCAGTCCGAAAAGAGCACGAACTACGCGCTGAACCTCTCCGGTTCGCGGTACTTCGACCAGCATCCGGACGTGAAAAGCCATGAGGAACTGGACAGGCGCATGGCGAACGGTGAACTCAGCGTCGTGGTCGAGTTTCCGCCCAAGTTCGGCAAGGACGTCGATGACGGCAATTCGCCCGACGTCGCCTTCTGGATCGACGGCGCAAACCCGTCCCGCGCGTCGACCATCAACGGCTATGCGTCTCTGGTCCACAATGACTGGCTGAACTCTCTCGCACAGTATTCGCCCGACGGTTCGGGCGCGGACCAGATCTCCGTCCAGACGCGCTACCGGTACAACCCGGACGTGGCGAGTTTGCCCGCCATGGTCCCCGCGACCATCCCGATCCTGCTGATGATGATCCCCGCCATCCTGGCCGCGCTGTCCGTCGTCCGCGAGAAGGAGATGGGCTCCATCACCAACCTGTACGTGACACCGCTCACCCGGACGGAGTTCCTGATCGGCAAGCAGTTCCCGTACCTGATCTTCTCCATGATCAGCGCGTTCCTGCTGATCGTGATGGCAGTCACCATCTTCGACGTCCCGATCAAGGGCAGCTTCCTGACGCTGCTCGTTTCGCTGCTCGTCTACTGCATGGTCTCCACGGGCTTCGGCTTGCTGGCGTCCTCCGTGACGCGCAGCCAGATCGCCGTGATCTTCCTCACCATGCTCGCCACGATGCTCCCCTCGATTCAGCTCTGCGGCCTCACCAACCCGGTCGAAACGCAGAAAGGCGCCGCGCTTATCATCGGCAAGATCTACCCCGCCACGCACATGCTCCTGATCAGCCGCGGCGTCTTCAACAAGGCGCTCGGCTTCGCGGACCTGCACCATGAGGTCCTGATCCTGGTCATTACGGTCCCGATCATTCTCGGCCTCGGCGTCCTCTGCCTGAAAAAACAGGAGTCCTGACTATGATTCAAGCGATCAAAAACATCTTTCACCTCGGAAAAAAGGAGATCCTCAGCCTCTGCCGCGACGGGCTCCTCATGGCGCTGATCGTCTACTCCTTCTCCGCCGCCATCATCGTGGCCTACAACGCCTCGACGGACTTCGCGGACGCCGCCATCGCGGTCGTCGACGAGGACCAGTCCCAGCTCTCGCAACGCCTGGTCGACGCGTTCCAGCCCCCGCTCTTCCTCCCCGTCGAGATCATCCAGCGCGCCGACATCGACCGCACGATGGACGAGGGCAGATACACGTTCGTCGTCGTCTTCCCCGTCGATCTCGAAAAGGACGTGATGGCGAACATGACGCCGGATATTCAGGTCAACGTCGACGCCACGCGCATGTCGCAGGCGTTCACCGGAGCCGGATATGTCCAGCAGATACTGGCCACCGAGGTTCAGAAATTCGTGAAGGACAATTCGGGCGATTCCTCCGCCTCCGCCGCGAACATCGTCATCCGCAACCGCTACAACCCGAACCTCTACGGCTCGTGGTTCAATGCGCTGATGCAGCTCGCGAACAATATCGCCATGCTCGCCATCATCCTCACGGGCTCGGCGCTCATCACGGAACGCGAGAAAGGTACGCTGGAGCATCTGCTCGTGATGCCCGTCACGCCGTTCCAGATCATGGCGTCGAAGATCTGGTCCATGATGCTCGTCGTCATGATCGCCGCCCTCGCCGGTCTCTTCCTCGTCGCCAGGATGTACCTCCAGATCCCCCTCGCGGGCTCCTACACGCTCTTCGCGGCCGGAATGGCGCTCTATCTCTTCGCGCTTACCTCCCTCGGCATCTTCCTCGCGTGCATGTCGCAGAACATGCCCCAGCTCGGACTCCTGATCATCCTCGTCCTGATGCCGCTGGAAATGCTCTCCGGCAGTTCCACCCCGCAGGAAAGCATGCCGGTCTGGGTGCAGAGGGTCATGCAGTTCGCGCCGACGACCCACTTCGTGAACATCACGCAGGGCATCCTGTTCCGCGGCGCGGGACTCAGGGCCATGTGGCCCACGTTCCTGAAGCTCTTCCTCATCGGTGCGGCGCTCTTCACGCTCTCGCTGAGCCGCTTCCGCAAGTCCGTCGCCTGACGAGAATCAGCCTCGACAGCAAAAAAACGACCTCCGGTTCGCCAGTCGGCGCCGGAGGTCTTTTCGTAATGATACCCCCTCACTTCCCGCGGTAACGTATGGGCCCCAATCAAAAACTCCGCCGTTCGCGGTAAAGAAAAGAGGACATCCAGCCTCCTCATCCCTAAAAACTCTGCCGTTCGCGCTCCGCGGTAAATCAAATGTGCGCGAGCGTAAGCGGGCTTACCGAGGCGCGCGGATGCGCGCCCCCCAGCGAAGCGGCAAGTTATCGCCAATGGCTTTACCGTCCCAAAGCTTCCTTGAGTTCCGGAGAATAGACTCGGTTCTGTACCCTTTGATACAAGTCTTTGTCCTCGGGAGCCGCGAGTGCCGCCCGGCAGAACCACAAATACGCCGCGTCAGGGTCTTTCTTCACCCCGGTGCCGTTTTCGTAGCATTCTCCAAGCTCGAACATCGCCCGTGCATCGCCGCGGTCCGCCGCCCGGCGGAGCCATTTGATCCCTTCGCGCGGGTCATATTCCGCGTTATACTCGTTCAAAAGCCGTTTTCCCAGCAGGATCATTGCCTTTTCATGGCCATGTTCCGCGGCCTTGCGCAGCCATTGGAACGCCGTCGCGCGGTTTTTCCTCACGCTGATGCCGAAGGTATAGCACTTGCCGAGTTCGATCATTGCCCGAACATTTCCCTGTTCGGCCGCCATGCGATAACACTTGACGGCTTCCGCCTCGTCCTTGCCGACCCCGTCGCCGTTTTCATAGCACCTGCCGATTTGGAGTGTCGTCTCCGCGGCTTTCTTTTTTAAATCAGCAAACTCTTGTTCATTCATAGTCGATTTCGAAGGGGTTAAAGAGATGTGTAGCGCAAAATGAGGTAATATCGGCTATCCGAATCCGCATCAGAACACGAAAAGAAGAAGCCTTCATTGTCGCCATACATGCATGAAGATTCCTCCAGTTCAGGGTGAGGAGGCAGAAAATCTGCAAGCGCTTTTAACAGAAAATTATAGGCGGCCTGCCGTTCCTTTGCTTCCTCATCCTCAAAGTCCTCATTCTCTGTTTCTACGAACTTTTCCGGAGTGGGTAGCGTGATGATGCGTGTTTCGGGTTTAACAGAAAAGGGAATGACCTTAATGCAAAAACACTGTGCCTGAAGTTTCATAAAAACGACTCCTTTGTTTTGAAATATTTGTTGTTTAGATTCGATTTACTTGTTTTCTTTTTTTGAAGGGCAAAAAACGAAGAAAGGACATGTCCCTTTTTCGTTTATGCATTGCTGTCCTTTGGCTTTGCAAAATTGATCGCCTACAAACCAACAAGGATAATCCAAAATTCCGGGATACACAGGGTTGATTATTCGAGCCATATACATTGCCTTTTCCTTTGCTTTTTTATCTTTTTCCTTAGTTTGTTCAGTATCATCAGAAATCAGTCCAAGCCTTTGAAAAACGCATACAGTATGGGTATCAGGAGAAATGTCGATACAATGCTTATCTTTAAGCGGTATCTTATATTGACGAACAAGAATATTTGTTGCCATTGTTGCTATTTTGAGACCAACTCCTTCAAATTCTAGAAAACGGGATACAACTAATCCACTAGGGGGTGTATCTACCCATATTTTTTTAGCATCATCATTATAATCATCATGTATCTTTTGAATTGCAAGGTAAAAACGATTTGCTTTCTTTGTTGAGAAACGGTGTCCATGTTCCATGTTTCCAAAAATATCTTCTATATCTTTTAGTGAAAGCTTACTTAATGAATCCATGTCAAAATTTTTATTAATTCTTTTTACCTCTAAAGGGATAGTCCAAGCGTTATTCGCTTTTTCCTGAATATCCATTATACAGGCCAAAACAAATGCATGAGGATAATCTCCTAATGGAGATAGCAGTTGTTCCAATTCCGGATTATTGTCGCAAATATGAACTTCTTGTCCACCACGTTCAAATTGATCTTCCGCATACTCAAGAAGTCCATTTGCGGCCTCGTTGAGGAAATACGGTTTTATTCTATCTTCTTCGCACATGGTTTCGTCCTTTCTTTGGGGATTTCCGGCGAGGCCGATTCGGGGTTAGAGTATTGTTGTCAGGAAAACATGTTAGAGTATAGCACCGGGGGTACGACATTATTTGTCATACCGGATGGGTTCCGCATCATTTTTGGGAAAAAAAGTTGGAAGGAGGCGGGAAGAAACAAAAAAGCCGGACGCATCCCCGTGTACGATGATGTAGGTTCCGCCAAGAACCCGCTCCCAGAACGACAGAGAAACGCCCAGCAAGACACGAAGACACAATGGTCCTTGCTGGTATTTCGATGTCTGGGAGCAAAAGAGCATATTTTGAAACTTGGCGGATTCACATCATCTTTTGCTGAAATAACCGATAAAATGAGCACGGAAACAGGATTTCGTGAGGGCGGAATCCGATTCCAAAACACAATTTACACCCTGTTCCGGGAAAATCAAGCCTTTATTCGGCTTTTTTCGGAAAATCAATGATATTGAGGGGAAAGAAAGGACGCATTCACGTCCCCGCTTCGCTGGGGCACCGCAGGCGGTGTTGAAACAGTGTCCGGCTACGCTCGGACACGGAGCTGGTGGTTTGCCGCTTCGCTGGGGGCGGCTGCGCCGCCTCGGAAAGCTCGCTTGCGCTCGCACTCGTTTCCTTTACCTCGAGGCGCGAACGGCAAGGGGGAGGAAAAGGCGGCAGATTGCTTGTTTGACCGCGAGACGCGAACGGCAAAGTTTTTTTGGGGGGAGGGGATGATTGTTTTTTGGTACCGCGAGGCGCGAACGGCAGAATCATTCCATGATAATCTGGAATAATAGTCTCTT
>JBGUKB010000063.1:0-26548 GCA_045114235.1 Victivallales bacterium | reverse complement strand
CCCCCCCCCCCCCCCCCCCCCCCCCCCCCCCCCCCCCCCACCCCCCCCCCCCCCCCCGCCTCCTCAGCGGGTGTTGTACTGCTCGTCGTAGGTCCGGACAGCGACGTTGTGGAGGCCGCGGAACGAGCAGAGGTCGAGGACCTCGACGACGCGGCTGAACGCGACCGCCTTGTCGCAGTCCACGCGGATGCGGCGGTCCTGGTTCTCCTCGGAGAGCTCCAGCAGGATCTGGTGGAGCTCGGAGACCGTGACCGGGCGGCCGTTGTAGAACAGCATCTTCTCCTTGTTGACGCCGATGACCATGGTGTCGTTGTCGGGCGGCACGTCGAGCGAGGAGGTGGAGACGGGCAGGTCGACGTCGATGTCGCGGTTTTCCTTCTTGGCGATCGTGGTGACCAGGAAGAAGATGAGGAGGAGGAACACGCAGTCGATCAGCGACGACATGCCGATCTCGAGCTTATCCTCGTTGGAGCGTCTGATGCGCATGGGTGGAAATCCCGGTGTCGTCGTTATTTCTGCGCGTCGAGCGCGGCGAACATGGCTTCGAGCGCTTCTTCGATGGCGAGCTCGGCGATGGCGAGTTTTTGCTTCAGGTAGTGGTACGCGCCGAGGGACGGGATCGCGAGCACGAGGCCGATGTCGGTGGTGATGAGCGCCTTGCTGATGGAATCGGCGAGCAGCGCGGCGTCGCCGGTGTCGCCGAGGATGGCGACCTTCGAGAACGCCTCGATCATGCCGATCACGGTGCCGAGCAGACCGAGCATCGGCGCCATCGTGGCGATGATCGCGAGCGGATAGCAGCGCAGCCTGTGGCGTTCGATCGCGCGGGCGGCGGCGTCCGAGACGGCGGTCTGGAGCCGCACTTCGTCCGCGGCGCGGAGTTCCGCCCGGTGGATATGCGGACGGTGGTCCACGATGTAGGCGCCGGCGTCGGCGAGGATGCTGGGACGCTCCTCGGCTTCCCTGCGGATCGCGTCGTCGTCATGCTTCGTAATGGCGTCGGCGAAGAACCCGGCGTAGTAGGCGGGCGCGAGGTATTTTTTGCGCATGCGGATGAGGCGTTCGACGAGGAACCCGATGGCGGCGGCGCTGAGGAGCAGGAGTACGGCGGAGGTCATGCCGCCGTTGATGATCTCCTGGATCCAGTCGATCGTCATTTCTTCCGCGGGCTCGGCGGTTTCGGAGGCGGTTTCCGCGGCGGTCTGGGCGGCGAGGACTCCGGGGAGGCAGAAGAGCGCCGCGGCGGAGAGGATCGAAGCACGGATGGGAAGTTTCATGGAGAACCTTTCGTAATGATTTATGTTATTTCATTTTGTTGATGATCAGGGGAGTCTGCGGCGCGTGACGGGGCGGGTGATTTGCGTCGCGCCGGAAGCGTTGCCGGGGTTCGCGGCCTGCGTCTGCTGCGCGTTGCGGCGCTGTTCGGCGGCGCGTTTCGCGGCGTCAGCGGCGGCCTTGGTCTCTTCACGGACCATGACGAACGAGAACTGGCATTCGTCGGGGCCGTTTTCGACGCAGAAGAGGATGGTGTTCCAGCCCTTACGGAAATGTACATGGAGGATGTTTTCATGGAGCCCCCAGGTACTGAGCTCGTCGTCGATCCAGACCTGTTCGCCGTTGATCCAGAGGACGCTGGCGTCGTCGGTGCCGATCATGGCGAGGACGTCGGTGTCCTCCTCGAAATAAACGTCGGTGTAGGCGTAGTAGATCGCGTTGTCCATCTTGTCCGGCGTGCGGATGCAGTTCGTGTCGGTCTGGACGTAGCGCCAGCGGAGGCGGATGGGTTTCTGCGTGACCGGGTCGAGCTTGCCGTCATACTCGGCATCGAGGTCGACCCTGGTCTCGGGTTCACGCTTTACGCGGTCCGCGATGTGCGTGAACCTGCTGCCGTCGTATTTGCCGTCCCACGGGCCGATCACGTACCAGGAGTCGATGAAGACGAAACCGTGGCGGGCGGCGTCCCTGGTGACGCGGCGGCCGGGAACGGATTCCGCGATGATGGCGTAGTCGGCGGGTTCGGAGGCGATGCGCTTGCTGTCGGAGTTGCCGACCGGGCTGTAGGTGTAGCCGCCGAACTCGAAATCGAAGTCGCCGCGGAACGCGATGCCGCCTCCGCCGTAGGCGCCGCGGTTGTTGCCGAAGCTGGAGCCGTTGCCGTTGCCTTGTCCCTGTCCCTGGCTCTGGCCTTGTCCCTGACCTTGGCCCTGGCCCTGCTGTCCGGCGCGTTCCACGCCTTCGCGCCCCATTTGGGCGAGCTGGCGCATCATGTCGGCCAGACTGCCCTGGCCCTGCCCCTGACGTCCGCCCTGCATGCCGCCCTGCTGATTGCGCATGGCGCGCTGCTGGATGGCGGAGAAGAGGCGTTCGGCGGAGAGCGGGAGGTTGATGCCCGCCATGCGCGCGAGGCTGTTCGCACGGGAGGAAAGCGAGTCCGCGGCGTCCTGCAGCGCAGTCATCTGTTCGAGCGCCTGCATGAGCTGTTCCTTGGTCATGTACTGGCCGCCGCCCATGCCGCCGCCCTGCTGTCCGCCCTGTTCGCCGTTCTGCCCCTGCATGCCGCCCTGCTGCTGGTTCGCGCTCTGCGAGGAATTGCTCTGCGGATCGTTCCTGAGCGCTTCGACGAGCCTGCGGAGATACTGTTCCGCCTCATAGGTCGTGAACTCGTCCTTGTAGCGGTTGTCCAAAGCTTTCAGCATGAGGTCCTCGGCGTCCTTGTCCATTGCCTTGGCGGCCTCCTGGATGTCGGCGAATTCCGGATCGACGTTGTAGATCCACTCGGACAGCCTCGTGCTGACGTCGTTGCGGTGGTTCAGCGCGGAGAGATATGCCTGCTGCGCGACGTCCGGGAGCTTGCGCGGGACGGAGGTCGCCGTATCCATGAGCTGGCGGACGAATCCCTGCATGTCGCGGGAGGCGGTCTGGAGGAACGAGAGGTCCTGCCGCGCGGTGTCCTTTTCGTTGGTTTCGACGGCTTTTTTGACCGCCTCGTAGGCGCGCCGCGCCTGCTCGAGCGTGTGCTTTGCGTTCTCGTCGACCTCGTTTACCAGATAAATCTCGAAGGACGGCGCTTCGTACGGTTCGTCGTAGACGAGCCCGATGCGGCCGGGGATGCGGAGCCCGGAGCCGGAACGCGGACGGCTGAGGCGCTCCGCCTCTTCCTTTTCGATGCGTTCGCGGCTTTCCGCCGCGGCCTTCTTCGCCTGTTCGTAGGATTCCTGCGTGAGGCGGAACACCTCTTCGGCGGCGTCGAGGAGCTTCCGCGGGTCCTCGGACGCGCCGTCCCCCTGCGACAGGTCGCGGGAGAAATGCTCCATGGAGGTCTGGTCCATGTTCTTGTTGAGCGAGTCCATGGACCGGATGGCGTTCTGGTAGGCGTTCAGCTCGGCGTACTTCGTGTCGAGCTGTTCCTCCTTTGCCGCCATGAAGTCCTTCAGCTGCTGGAGCGTGGCGTCGACGGGCGGCATTTCCGGCGGGGTGTTCATGATGCCGATGTCGTACACGCCGGACGTGTCGCCGCTGAGGATGGAGTCGATCATGCGTTCGAGCTCGAGCGACTGCCATTCGGCGGTGGCGGGATCGACGCCGTAGTCGAGGAAGCTGGACGGATTCGCGCGGAACCGTTCGCTGTTTGCCTTCATGGCCTCCAGCTGGGCGCGGAAGACGGGAATCTGGTCAGTCGTCGGGGAATTCTCCAGCTGATGGCGGATGTCTTCGGCGATGCGCGCGTTCTCCGCGAAAGGTATGACATAATCGTATTCGTTGGACAGGTTTTCGGCGATGTCGAACAGGCGTTCGTACGCCTCCTCCACCGGGTCGCGCAGTTCGGCATAGATCTCCTTCAGCTCCTCCTTGCGCTCCTCCATCTTTTCGAGGGTCTCCTCGACCTCCTCCAGCTTCTTGCGGATCTCCTTCTCCTTGCGCTTCTGGACGCGGTCGCGGATCTTCTTGAGTTCGGCGGGTGGAGCCTCCTTTTTGACTTTTTCGGGATCGTTCTTGTGCGCCTCGCGTTTCGCCTCGTTTTCCTGCTTCTGCTTCAGCGCCTCCTCGAGCGAGTACCGGCTGTAGCGGATGAAATCGAGCTGCCAGGCGGCGACGATCGCGGCGAGGTAGACGAGGAGCGTGAGCCCCCAGATGACGGCGGTCGTGCGGCCGGACTGCATGTTGCGTCTGCTGTTCATGTCTGTGCCTCGCGTTTAATCCGATGAACCGGGGACGTAGAACCGGGATTCGCGGTAGTCGCGCATGCGGACGTCGACCTTGTTCAGGTGGTTGATCTGGAGCTTGTCCAGCATGTCGATCACGGTCTGGAACTCCACGTCGGGGTCGGCGTACAGGCGCACGTTGATCTCCCCGCCGCCGCCCTGCGTCGCCATGCGCCCCAGGTTCTCCACGAACTTGTCCACGTCCGGGACGCTGCGGAAATCGGGCCTGCCGTCCTGCAGGCGGCGTTCCGCCGAGTAGTACCGCCCGTCCCCGCCGATCGCCAGGATCACGCGGCGCGCGTCCATGCGTTCGGAGATGGTCACGGCGGGGTCCGGGACCTCGATCGGGATCTGTTTTTCGAGCTTCTTCATCATGGTGGTGACGAGGAAGAAGATCAGGAGGAGGAAGACGCAGTCGATGAGGGGCGACATTTCGAGCGTGACGTCGTCATCGTCTTTTTTTCGGATTCTCATATTCGGTCAAATCTGTTTTGCGGATCAATCTGGGAAGCGGGTTTATAAGAATTGGACGTACGAGGCACCCGTTTTCTTAGCGTCTTTTTCTCTTTTTTCCGGTTTTTTTCGTTTTTTTGTCGGACGGACCGTTTTCCGGCAGAAAACAGCGAAACGATATGGAAAAGAGCGGGAGCTTGCTACGGCTTCCGCTCTTGGTATTACCGAAGCGACCGGGGAGTCCGTGGCGGCTCCCCGGATTGCCGGTTCGCCGGATTATTCCGCGGCGGGTTCTTCGCCCTCGGCGGGGGCGGGCTCGACGGATTCGAGCGCCTGCCATTCGCGCTGCTTCGCCTGTTCCTCGGCGCTCGGGAACGCGGAGATAAAGCCGTCGCCGGGCTTGGACCCTTTCGGACGCGGGCCGCCGTTGAAGCCGAAGCCTTTCGCATACTGGCCGGCTGTCACGGGACCGACGGGCTGGATGCCGAGTTTGATCTCGGACTGGTGGCCGCGGCTTTGGGAGAAGAGCCATTCCCAGGTGGCCTTGTTGGAGTATGCCTTGTCCCAGCAATTGTGGCCGACGCCGAAGAATTCACGCAGGAAGACGTTCTTGTTGCCTGCCTCCCTCATGGTGATGTACATCCAGCGGGAGAGCTGGGGCGGGACGGTCGTGTCGTCGGCGCCGTGGAAGATGAAGACCGGCAGGTCGCTCATCTTTTTGGCTCTGTTCGGATCGCTGCCGCCGCAGCAGGGGATGCCGGCGGCGAAGATGTCGGTGCCGTAACGGGCAAGGAGGTCCCAGCAGCCGTAGCCGCCCATGGAGAGTCCGGTCACGTACACGCGTTTTTTGTCGGCCTTGAACTCCTCGATCTTCTTTTCGATCAGCACGGGGACCATGCCGAGCGCCTGATAGGGTTCCTCCATGAGGTCGCCCATCGCGCCGCCGCGGTGAAGCGGAGCCCAGACCTGGTCGGGCGGGCACTGCGGAGCCAGGACGACGACCTTGCGGCCGCCTTCGCGCATCTGCTTGACGATCTCGGGCAGGCCGATGGCGAGCTGGGCGAGGTTGTCGTCGCCGCGTTCGCCGAAGCCGTGCAGGAAGACCAGGATCGCGAACTTGCCGGGCTCGTCCGCGTTGTACACGCCCTGGCAGTATTTCAGTTCGCCGTTGCAGTTCGTCAGGACTTCCTGCTTCATTTCCATGGCGTCCAGAAGCTGCATCTGGTTGGCGAATCTCTGCTGGACCTGTTCGGAGGGTTCCTCCATCGGGGTGATGACGGCGGATTCGAAAGCGGGATCGGAAGAGCAGGCAGCTCCGATGGCGGCAAGCGCGGCGCATCCGAGCACGAGCAAATGTTTTTTCATGGCAGTGTGGTCCTTTCGGTTTAAGGAATGCTTTTTCAATAAAATATACAGCGCATTTTCGCAAAATCAATTCTTCCGCGCCTTTTTTCCTGTTTTTTCTCATTTTTCCGTGTTTGCTCCGTTTTTCCCCGCGTCCGCCATTTGAAAAGCGGCATTTTTGTGCTATTATACCAGTTGAAACGATTGTTTTTACGCTTCCGGGCGTTTTGTCCTTTCCCCCTGACAGGAGTTTTCCGACATGAATCTTTACCAGCGCATCAAACGCGGCGTTTTCGATGTGATCCAGCCGTCCGCCGCCGCGACCGGCCGCCGCCGCATCGTCAGCGGCATCTTCGACGACACGATCATGGTGCTGATCGTGTTCAGCGTCCTCTCCGTCTTCATTTGCACGTTCAATATCCCGGACTGGCTCTTCCGCATCCTGATCCGCATCGAATTCGTCTCCATCGTCATTTTCACCGTCGAGTACGCCCTGCGCATCTGGACGGCGAACCTGCTGTATCCCGAGCTCAACCCCGTCCGCGCACGCATCCGCTACGTCACCTCGCCCATGGCGATCATCGACCTCATTTCGATCCTGCCGTTCCTCGTGCCCGTCCTCCACACCTACAACCTCGTCGGCGTCAGGGTGTTCCGCCTGGTCCGCCTGCTCCGCATCTTCAAGCTCAACCGCTACTCGGACGCGCTCGCCGCCATAGGCGACGTCTTCCGCCGCAAATCCCAGCAGATGATCGCCTCCGTCTTCTTCGTCTTCATAATCCTCGTCCTCGCCTCGCTGCTCATCTACTACGCCGAACACGACGCCCAGCCCGACCAGTTCGAGAACGCCTTCTCCGGGCTCTGGTGGGCGGTCGCCACGCTGACCACGGTCGGATACGGCGACCTCTACCCGGTCACGGCACTCGGACGGTTCCTCGGCGCGATCATTGCCATCCTCGGCATCGGCATGGTCGCGGTCCCGACCAGCATCCTCAGCGCCGGGTTCATGGAAATGCTGAACAAGGAGACGTCCGAACAGAATGAAGCCGAAACGGCATCCGCTGAAAAGACATCCGCCGAAACGGCTTCGAAACCCGCGGATCCCTGTTCGCACGCCCCGGCGGACGATACGTTCGAGCCACCGCAGTACTGCCCGCACTGCGGCAAAAAACTGTTCCCGTGAGCATGAATCCGTTTCCGCCTCAGAAGATGCCGAACGACGATACAGATTTTCCGGCACGGAAAAAACACGGCAGTGCATCGCGCCAGGCGAAGGGATGCCTTCTCCTGATCGCGACCATTGTGCTCGTCCTGTTTGCCCTCGTCATAGCGGCCGCGGCCTGCGTCATCATCGTGGACTCCGTCACCCTCAGAGGCGAGAATTATACGCTGGAACGGCGCGTGCAGCGCTACAAGGTGGCGTGCCAGTTCCTCTGGTACGATTTCAAAGATACCGTTTCAAAAAAGAAAGCGGATCCGTCTCAGGAAGACGAACCGTAAAGAAGCTTCTTCCCCCCTCATTCCGCGCCCGGCGCCGATGACGGGCGGCCGGATTTCTTTTTTCGATCCCTTTTTTCTGCTCGAAACCGTTATTTGACGGAAATGTTTCCGGTCACGGCGGCGAGGAATTCCAGGCGGAGCGATTCGCTCTTTTCGAACGCGCCGCGGATGGCGGTGGTCACCATGGATGCGTTCTGCTTGCGGATGCCGCGGCTGGTCATGCAGAAGTGCGTGGCCTCGCACCTCACGTACACGCCGCGCGCGTCAAGCACGTCCATGATGGCGTCGGCGATCTGCGCGGTCATGCGTTCCTGGATCTGCAGGCGGCGCGCGAAGCAGTCCACGAGGCGCGCGAGCTTCGAGATGCCGACGATCCGGCGGTTCGGCAGATATGCGAGGGACACGTGCCCGAAGAACGGGAAAAGATGATGTTCGCACGTGGAGTAGAACTCGCAGTTTTTCAGGATGACCATCTCTTTGCAGACGTCCTGGGTGAAGGTCTTCAGGATCTTTTTCGGGTCCTGGCGGTAGCCGGAGAAGATCTCCTCGGCGGCCAGCCGGACGCGGGCGGGCGTTTCGACGAGCCCCTCGCGGGAACCGTCCTCGCCGATGAGCTGGAAGAAGCTCGACACGAGCTGTTCCATCTGCCGGTCGCGCCCGGACGCCGCCGGACGCGGGGTAACTGCCTTTCTTGGCATTTCAACGAACTCCTATGATTTTGTGCAGCTGCACGGATAATCTGAAACACGGATGGGCGAGCACGAAATCAAGCGCCTCGGGCAGGTTGGTCGTGCCGTCCTTCCGGGCAAGCGGCTGGATGTACTTGACGCATCCGGCGTCCTGCAGGGAGAGATAATACGGGATGTGTTCGGACTCGAACACGAATTTCAGTTCATTTGCGCGCGGGACGATGGAGGACAGCCCGTTTTTCGGGGAGACCGTAACCCAGTCGACCCAAGCAGGAACGGGGAGCGTGCCGTTCGTCTCGATGCAGATGCGGTCAGCAAAGCCCCGGAAAAGCGGTTCGTCGTCGTGAAGCTGGAGCGCAGGTTCGCCCCCGGTCAGCACGATGATCGCGCCGTCGTGTCCTTTGAGGAGTCCGCGCACGGCGTCTTCCAGTTCGTCGCGCGTCATTTCCTCGGCGTGCGAGTGGTCGGTGTCGCACCACGGGCAGGCGAGGTTGCAGCCGGAGAACCGCACGAAGACCGCCGGGGTCCCGGCGAATTCGCCTTCGCCCTGAACGGAATAGAATATCTCGTTGACGCGGTAGCTGTGCATGGCGTGTCAGTCCTCGTATTCGGTCGGATCGGGGATGCCCGCCTCGCGGAACGCGTCCTTGCGTTCGCGGCAGGTGCCGCATTTGCCGCAGTGCTTCTCGCGGCCGTTGTAGCAGCTCCAGGTGAGGGCGTAATCGACGCCGAGCCCGGCGCCGAGCGCCGCGATCTGGCCTTTCGTCATGCGGCAGAACGGCGACATGAGCTTCACCTTGCCTCCGGTCCCCGCCTCGATCGCCCGCAGCATGCCGTCGATGAACTCCGGGCGGCAGTCGGGATAGATCGCGTGGTCGCCGGTGTGGTTGCCGAGGATGACGGCGGAACACCCGGAATCCTCCGCGAGCCCGGCCGCCGCCGCCAGCATGATGCCGTTGCGGAACGGCACGACGGTCGACGCCATGTTGGTCTCGTTGTACGCGCCCTCGGGGATGTCTCCGCCGGATTTGAGCAGGGACGAATGGAAGTGTTTGCCGATGAAGTCGAGGGGGATTTCGATGCGCGGGATATTGAGTTTGCGGCAAATCGTGTCCGCCGCCGCCAGTTCGCGTGCGTTGTGCTTGGAGCCGTAGGAAAACGACACGGCGGAAACGGCGGAGAATTCGCGGCGCGCCCACCATAACGCGGTGGCGCTGTCCATCCCGCCTGAAAAAACGACGAGCGCGTGCTGTTTGTCCATGCGGCCCTGCCTCCGTCAGATCTTGTCGCCGTGTTCGCGGGCGAGCTTGTTGATGGTCTGGAGGTCGAGCTTGCCGGAACCGAGCAGGGGGATGCGTTCGAGCTTGATGAAATCCGGAGCCTTCGGGATCCAGAGCGGAGGCACGTTCTTCTTCTGGAGCTCCTCGATGACCTTTTCCGGCTCCAGGTTCGGATTCGAGTAGAACACCACGAGGCGTTCGCCGCGTTTCGCGTCGGGCGCGCCGGTCACGGCCACGTCGTGCGATTCGCTGCCGATGATCTCGCTCACGGACATTTCGACGAGCTCGTGCGGGACCATTTCGCCGGCGATCTTGGAGAAACGCGAAAGGCGGCCAGTGATCGTGATGTAGCCGTCCTCCGCCATGGTTGCGATGTCGCCGGTATTGTAATAGCCGTTTTTGATGACCTTCGCCGTGAGCTCGGGTTCGTTCAGGTAGCCCTTCATCACGAGGCCGCCCTTCACGAGCATCAGGCCGGGCGTGTTCGGGGGCAGTTCCTCGAACGTGTCGGGGTCGACGATCTTCACGTGGATGCCGGGCAGGGGGGCGCCGATGCTTCCGGGCCTGCCGCATTCGCGTCCGAGCGTGAAGATGGACGGCGCGAGGTTGATCGCCACGATGGGGGAGAGCTCGGTGCAGCCGAATCCCTCGGTCACGGTCAGTCCGGTCATTTCCTTGACTTTCTCGGAAATGTCGCTGCGGAGCTTCTCCGCGCCGGTGATGATGAAGCGGAGCGACTTGAACTGGCCCGGCTTCAGCTTGCGCATGTAGGTCTGCAGGAACGTCGGCGTGGCGATCAGGAGCGTGAGCTTGTCCTTCTCCACCGCGTTGCACACGCCCTGCGCGTCCAGCGGATTCAGCAGGAACGTCACGCGCGTGCCGCACAGGCTGGGCAGGACGAACCCGATCATGAATCCGAACGCGTGGAAGAGCGGCAGGTTGCCGACGGTCGTGTCGTGCGGCGTCCAGTTCACGTTTCGCCAGAAATTGAAGAAGTCCGAGTTCAGGTTGTGGTGGGTCAGCATGATGCCCTTCGGCATGCCGGTCGATCCGCTGGAGAAGAGCAGCACGGCGTCGTTCATGCTGTCGCGCCACGTCTTCGGCGCGTACTGGCACATCAGCATGCGCGAGGGCAGCAGGATGGCGTCCATGATCGCGGTGTACTTGATGCTCTTCGTGATGTACGGGCGGATGTCCTCCAGCAGGAACATCTCCGGCGTCGGCTGGAGATGCAGCTTGTCCAGGAATTTCCGGCTCGTGAGGATGAGCTTGATGCCCGCCTTCTCGATGGACGCCTGCCGCACGGCCTCGCCCACGGAGTAGTTCAGGATCGCGGGGATGCGGTCGGCGAACAGCACGCCGTAAAGCACGATGGCGGCGTTCACGCAGTTCGGCAGGAGCACGCCGATGTATTTGCTGTCGTTCTTTTCGTCCAGCTGCCGGATCACGCGCGAGAAGATCAGCGCCTTGATGAGCGTGTCCAGGTCCTTCGGTCCCTGTTTGTCCGCGTCCTTGTACATGCAGTGGAACGGATGGCGGCGCACCTGGCGCGCGAAGGCGTAGTGGATGGTGCGTTCGCTCGGGAATCCCTCGCTCTCCACGTCCGCGCCCATTTCGGAGATGAGCTGGCGGAGCTGGAACGGGGAGATGTCCGGGCTGATGCGTTTGCCGATCGCCACGGCCACGGGGATCGGGAACTGGCGCGGCATGATGAAGCGGAAATGCCCCTTGTAGTACGGGAACATACTGCCCCAGAGCATGCCGATGCGCACCGGCAGGACCGGCACGTCGCGGTCCGCCGGCAGGATGCGCGAAAGACCTTTCTTGAACCGCAGGATCAGGCCGTTGCCGGATACTCCGCCCTCGGGGAACATGCAGATGAGTTCGCCGTCCTGAAGCAGCTGCTTGGTTTTCCGCATGAACTCCTGCATCTTCTTCGGGCCGGGGCCGGGCACCTCGATCACGCCCATCCGGCGGAAGAGCGGCCCCCAGAACTTCATACGGTAGAACTCCGTGTGCATCATGAAGTGGATCTTCCGCTTCGTGATGGCCATCATGATGAACGAGTCGAAGATCGAAACATGGTTGGCCACGAAGACAGCCGGACCCGTTTTCGGAACGTTCTCCTCGCCGTCGAACCGTTCCACGAAGCACGTGTGGCGCAGGATCGTGATGATGAGCTTGAAGACTTCGTACGGGAAACAGACCAGCAGGACGGCCCACACGATGAGGAGCGCCGCAAGACAGCTCAGGACAATAAGCAGAGTGTTCAAAGGAGGAGTCCTCCGAAACGATTGGCGATGGTTGAAGTTTCCGACTCGGCGCCGGCCGCATAAAAAGAATGCGCCGGTTTGGTATATCTATATAATATACCACGTTTTTGCCGGGGAATCAACCCTTTTTCGCAATTATTTTGCCGCCGAAGCGTCTAAAAACGCCAGATTGATCGTCTTCGTGCGCTTTTTCCCGAGCAGCGCGCCGTATTCGATCTCCAGCGACATGCGTGGCGAATCCGGCGTCCCGAAATGCTCCACCGCGAAATCGATGTCGTTCGGATCGTCCGAAACGGCAAGCCCTCCGCACCGCCTCAGCATGGGGCCGAGACGTTCCACCTCGCAGCGGTTGTCCCAGATGCAGCCCTGCGGATGTCCGGGCGCGTAGTGGCGCATCAGGCCGGACGCCCAGGCGTCGCCGATCATGATCTCCAGCGGACGGCCCGTTTTCTCTTCGTACAGCCGCGACACATCCGCCGCGAACCGTTTCGCCGGGAAGTTCTTGCGGTTCGTGGAGTGCACCGCTCCCGCGACCGTCACCCCGATCAGGCATGCGATGAAAAACGCCGCGGTTTCCAGCCGGAACCATATCGTCTGTTTCGGCGTCCATTCCGCCGGGAACAGCGCCGTCAGCAGGATGCCGAGCGGGAAGAACAGCGGCACCAGCCACATCGCGCGGACCGCGTTGCCGGAGAGTCCGATCACGGCCAGAACGAGAAGCGGAACGCCCATCATCACGGCGGCGAAGACCAGCGCTTCGCGCCTCGCCGGATCGGCGGGTTTGCGCGGGAGCTGGAACCGTGCCAGCAGAAACGCGACAAGCGGGACGGCGCCGACTCCGGCCGCGGTGCCGAGGATGACCAGCACGCCGGCGATATGCCGGTGAAACCATGAGTCGTCGGGATTGAACGCCATGCGGCCTTCCACGTATTCCTCCATCATCGCCAGGCCGCCCGTGAACGCCCACATCAGGTGCGGCAGGACCACGAGAAACGCGCTCGCGGCGGCGATCCACGGTCCGGCGCTCAGGATGAGGCGGCGGCGTTCCTTCGCGGTCAGCAGGAACACGCCGAACGCGGCGAAAAGCAGCACGGAATAGTATTTGCAGAGGAAGCAAAGCCCGGACGCGACGCCGAGTAGGATCCAGTCGCGGATCAGGTCATGCCGGTACGCCCGGACGAAGCACAGCGCCGCCGCGGGCCAGAGCAGCAGCATCGGCAGGTTCACGTTGAACTCCGGCGTCGTGATGCTGTAATAGTAAATGAAAACCGGCGTCAGGGCAGCCGCCGCGGATTCCTCGCGCCCGAAGAATTCGCGCGCCATGAAATAGATGCAGGCCATCCCGCCCGTCACGCACAGCTGGCTCAGCAGATAGACCGGCCAGTCGGCGTGCCCGGTCGCGGACGCCGTCAGCCCGGCAATCCAGCCCGTGAGCGGCGGATGCTTCGCGTTGCCGAGCGAAAACCCGCTGCCCCACGCGACCGCCTCGAGCGAGTCCAGCGGCAGAATGGTGTACAGCACGCTCGGCACGAGCGTCCACAGCACGAGCTGAAGCAGTACGATAATGCTCAGGAAACGCACCATGGGCGGCATCTCGCGGACTGTCTGCGAAATCGTTTTCATGTCTGGTGAAACGCGGGTATGGTCTTACGCAAAAAGAGCAGGCCGTGCGGACCTGCTCTGAATTCATTTTCGATGCTTAGTCGACCAGCTTGTTCAGCGGGAACTCCACGATGCCCGTGGCGTTCAGTTCCTTCAGCTGCGGGATCAGGTCGCGCACCACCGTTTCGTCCACGATGGTGTTCAGGGCGAACCAGCCCTTTTCGGAGAGCGGGGACACGGTGGGACGCTGGAGCGCGGGGAGCTTCTTCAGGATGTTGTCCAGGTCCTTTTCCTGCACGTTCAGCATGAGGCCGACCTTGCCTTCGGCGTTGAGCACTGCCTTCAGCAGCATGGCAATGCGGCGGATCTTCGCGGCCTTGAAGGAATTTGCCATTGCCTTCTCGTTCGCGATGAAGCGCGTGGTCGTGGTGCAGAGCGTGTCGATGATCTTCAGGTGGTTCGCGCGCAGGCTGCTGCCGGTTTCCGTGATCTCCACAATGGCGTCGGCGAAATGAGGAGGCTTGACCTCGGTCGCGCCCCAGGAGAAGTCCACGCGGACGTTTTTCACGTTGTTCGCCGCCAGGTAGCGCTTCGTCATGCCGACCGCCTCCGTCGCGATGCGCTTGCCTTCCAGGTCGGCGGCGCACTTGATGTCAGAATTCTCCGGCACTGCCAGCACCCAGCGCAGAGGATTGCGTCCGACTTTGCCGTAGACCAGCTCGCACACTTCCACGACGTGCGCGCCCGTTTCCTGGATCCAGTCGAATCCGGTCAGGCCGCAGTCGAGCATGCCTTCCTCCACAAACATCGCCATTTCCTGCGCACGCAGCAGCATGCACTCGATCTCCGGGTCGTTGATCGTCGGGTACAGCGAACGCGAGTCGATCTTGATGTTGTAGCCCGCCTTCGCGAAAAGGTCGGTCGTGGCGGCTTCCAGGCTTCCTTTCGGAAGACCGAGGATCAGTTTGTTCTCGTCGGTATTCAGCATAGCAGGGACTCCTCTATGGTTTGTTTCCTGATTTTTAACAGAATATATAATATACCACGCTTTTCCGGAAAATGAAAGCCGGAGTTTCATTTTTAAGGCAGGAAAAAGCCCCTGCACCGTTTTCCGATGCAGGAGCCGATGTTTTTTGGTCTACGCTGTCCCATGCGCGAGCGGAGCCGCGCACTGGTTCAGCACCTCTTGCGGTGTGCGCGAGCGGTGCCGCGCACTGGTTCAGCACCTCTTGCGGTGTTATGCGATGACGGTCCAGTTCATGTCGACGCCGTAGCCGAGGACGTTCCACTGGCTCATGTCGCCGGCGGAATAGTAGCCGAGCATGCCGGTGGAATACTGGCGGACCAGCAGGTCGTCCTGCTTGTCGCCGTTGTAGTCGCCCGCGCCGACCACGAACCAGTCCTTCGCGTCGAGCTGGCCGACGAGCGACCAGTTGGCGGTGGAGCCGTCGCCCCACTTCGCGACCAGGCCGGTCTCAGTGTGGAAGGCGATGATGTCGTCCTTCTTGTCGCCGGAGAAATCGCCGATCGCGCGGACTTCCCAGCCGAGGTCGGAGTTGGTGAGGAGCGCGGAGGTCCCGGTGATGTCGACGGTGTAGAAGAGCTGGCCGTTGTTGTAGGTCATGAGGACGGCGTCTCTGCCCGTGCCGGCGAAGTCGCCGCAGCCGACGAGCGACCATTCATTGCCGCCGAAGCTGCTGTTGAGCGTGACCCAGCTGTCGGTGCCGTCGAGCCAGACGCCGAGGGCGTACAGCTCGGGGGCGTACCAGACGATGGAGTTCGCGCCGTCGGCGCCGGTCAGGTTGCCGACCTTGTTCTTCCAGCCGATGTTGTCGGCGTTGTTCAGGTAGCCGATGTTCTGCCAGTTGGCGTCGGTGTCGACGGAGTCGAGGTAGTAGCCGATGTAGGCGCCCTTCACGCCGCCGACTTCGACGTTGCCGACGAGCACGGCGTCCGCGTTGCCGTTCCGGTTCATGTCGTAGGAGCCGAGCACTTCCCATTCGGCGGGCTTGCTGAGGCCCTGTCCGCGCCATTCGTTCGTGCCGTTCATCCAGTAGCCGAGCTGGTAGTCGCCGCCGGTGTACTGGAAGAGCACGTCGGAGACGCCGTTGCCGTCGATGTCGGCCTTCGCGTAGTAGGTGGACACGGTGCCGCCGCCGATCGCGAAGTCCGCGCCGGAAACGAGGCTGGAAAGGTTTCCGGCGTAGTCGAGGGTCTGAAGGCCCCAGTGCCAGGTGCCGTCGGCGAGCCCGTCAACGGTGAGGTTTGTCCCGGCATTGTTTCTGACAAGGGCCTCTCCGCCGTCCTGCCAGAAGACGACCTGGAAACCTGCGACACCGGAGAAGTCGTCGGTGGCGTCGGTCCAGCTCAGGACCGCGTTCGATTCCTCGTCGTATGTGACGCTCAGGTTGGTCGCGGCGGTCGGGGCGACCTTGTCGATGTTCGACACGGTAAAGCTCGTGACGTCGGAGACGACGCTGGCAGCGTCCGCGCCGCGGAAGTAGTACGTGCCGTTGGCCATGGCGGTGAACGTGTCGCCGCCGAGGGCCTGCCAGGTCGTGCCGTCGAGGCTGTATTCCCTGGAAACGACTTCCTTCGCGTAGTCGACGGTCAGGACGACGTCCTGGTTCGTGAACTTCCTTTCGCTGGCCGTGACGGTCGGGGTCGCCAGCCAGGCGACGGGCGAGTACGTGGAGTCGACCATGAGGACGAGCTGTTCCCTGTAGGCGCCTTCCTCCATCTCCACGTGGACGCTGTCGAGTTTGAAGCCGAAGCCGGGCTGCGTCTCGGATTCCGCGTGGTAGATGTACCCGAATACCGCGGTGTCGGGATCGCCGGGGACTTCATACACTTCGCCGCCGCGGAAGTAGCCGTAGGTGGTCCCGGACACGCTGACCAGGTTGTATGTCGTCTCGTAGTCGGAATGATAGTAGTCGGCCAGGACGTAGCTTCCCGCGGCCTGTTGCGCGTCGACCACGATGTCGTATCTGGCATAGCGGTTCATGTCGACCGCGGTGAGGTTGTCGACGCGCGCCTGGGAGAGCGCGGACTTGTCGGTCAGGTCGAACTCGACGACGGCGTTGCTGTATACGTTGACCTCGGCGGTGCCGTCGAAACGCATCGTTCCGGTGAGTTTGCCGCCGCTGGAAACATAGACATCGCTGAAATCGTTCACTGTGAAATCGCGGACCACGCCGCCCTTGCCGACGTAGACAGTGGCGCTGTTGTAGTTCGTGTAGGTGCCTCCGTCCTCCTCGATCGTCTCCGGCGGAAGGCCGATCGTGGCATTTTCGAGCAAACTGCCGGATTGGACGGAGATGTAGTTGTTCGCGAACGTGACGTTGCTGGCGAATGCTCCCTCTTCCAAAGTGACCTGTCCCCAGGCGTTGATGTAGGAGTCGATCATCTTCGCGCCGGTCCCGATCGTGATGTAGTCGGAGAACCAGCCCTCGCCGTTGGCGTAGAAGCCGGAGAGAACGCCGCCCGCGACGGAGAACGGGACGTTGTCGAGCGAGGCGTTTGTGATGACGGTGTCGGCGGTGACCCCCAGCGAGAGGCCGTTGAAGTCGGTGAGCCTGACCAGTGTGGCGCTCACCCCGCTGTCGAATTCGGCTTGTCCGGGGTGGTACGGCTGCTCGGGGTAGCGGGTCATGTCGAAGTTCGATACGATCGCGCCGCTGGCGAAGGAGGCGGCGACCATGCCCATATCCTTCATGGCGGTGTAGAAGTTGTTCACGATGCCGCCGCTGTACACGTTCAGAGAACCTTTGTACATGATGTTGTCCTGGGCGACCGTGTTCTTGTGGACGGTGACCGCCCCCTCCAGATGGTCGTAGGAGAAGGTGTTCGAGGTGAACGTGGCGTTTGCGGCGGGTTGTTCCTTGTCATAGTCCCATGCGACGTAGACCGCGCCGCCGTTTTCCGTCATTTCCAGGGCGGTCGTGCCGCTGTTCGCGGAGACCACCGCGTGCATGTTGGCGATGAGGTTGCTCACGGTGCCCGCGGAGACCGTGACGGTATTTCCGGTGATCTCGTCTTCGTAGGACGAGGGGCCGAGCACTTCGACATAGGTGCTGCCGAGTGAGGCGTTCCCGAAATGGCCGTCCTTCATGTCAATGGTGACGCCGCCGGACGAGCCCTGCAGGACCGTAAAGGGCGCGACCTGCATATGGAGATAGGAAACGGAGTCCATGTCGAGGTTGGTGACCGTGGCTCCGAAGAGGACCGATACGGAGGCTCCGCTGGAGGTCTCGACCAGGGTTTCCACCGATTCCCCGTCGCTGTCCCCCATACCGTACGAGGTGTAGGTGTAGGGGACGACGAAGGTCTTGACGCCGTCGGCGGCCGCACCGCTGCTGAATGTTGCCTTGCCGCCGCTGAAGTTCAGATTCCTGGCGTACGAGGCGGACAGGAAGGATGCGCTGCCGTTGATCTGGGTCACGTTCTGCGCGAGCGCGCCGCTCATGTACGTCAGATTGGCATTTTTCAGGGAAGCGTTGGACAGAGCGCCGTTCTTCATCTCGAAGGCGGTCCCGTCGATCGTGCCGGTGATCTCGGTGTCGCGGGCGATCTGGAAATACAGGTAAGTCCCGTTGTTAACGTCGAACCCCGGAAGCGCTTCGGCGACGAGTCCGGTGACTTTGCCCCCCGAACTGACGGTCAGGACGCCGACGGTAGTGACGTCGACGGCGGAGGATACCAGACTGCTTTCATAAACCCAGCTGCTTGTCTCCTCGTCGTAGTGGCTGGAGTACTCCCAGTAGTTGTAGTTCGAAGTCCAGGTGGTCGGCGTGGCACGGTATCCGTTGACGATGCCGCCCGAATAGACGGTCAGTCCCCCCACGATGGCGGTGATGTCGACGGCGGTGGTGCCGGAGTGGACCGTGCCCCCGCGGTAGCCCGAGTAGACCAGTCCGCTAAACGTATTGGACGTGAATTCGACAGGGAAGGTGAAGTAGGTGTAATGGTAGACGTACTGGCCGGCCTCTTCGTCGTATTCGTAGTCATAGGAGGAGCCGGATCCGATATAGACCGCGCCGCCATTCTCCGTGACCCGCGTGGCGCTGGCAAAGTCGCTGCCTCCGTTGTACGAGTATCCCGCGCTGAACCAGCCGCCGGGATTCACCGTGACGAGGTCCGCTCTGCCGCCTTCGATAGACATGGACCCGCCTTCATTGATAGTGGTGGTGGCCGCCGTGGCGCCGTTTGAGACGGTGAGCCGGCCGCCGCTGTTCAGGACCGTGTCGTTTGCGATTGCGCCGTAGGACAGTCTCAGATAGGCGTTTGCCGCTACCGTGGTGCCGTTGATCGTGGCGCTGTTCTCAACCATCACCTGGGTATAATCCGATCCGGTGATGACGGTGTTGTATGCGGCTGCGTTGCTGTTCGCGAGGAACATGCTGCCGCCCGGGTTGACGGTGGTGTTGGTAACGGTGCCGCCGTAGATGTCGATCCTGCCGCCGGAATTCACGATCGTGTCTTTGACCGAACTCGCGCGGAAGACGCCGGAGCCGCCGCTGTTTATCGTGGTGCCGGTGATGTCCACGCTGTAAAGAGCGCTGAACACGGCTCCGTCGTCCATCGTGGTGTTTTCGATCTGACCTGCGGAGGCATACAGGATGCCGCCGCTCATGACGGTGTTGCTGACCTGGGCGCCGGCTATGAAGACGCTCATCGCCCCATAGTCGATGGTGGTGTCGACGGCGGTGCCGCCTGACACGATGATGGTGTTCGAGTAGTCGGCGATAAGGCCGGAACTGACCTGTCCGGAAGAAATGATGATTTGGCTCACGGAATGGCTCCTTATATGAGGGGTTCAAGATTTAGTAAAGTTGAAAACAATGCGTACTATAGCATCATTATTCTAAAAAAGCAAACGTTTTTTAGACTTTTCACAACTTTTTTTAAAGAATGAAATATCATTCTCCGATATATAACCAAAGACAACCTGTTGGGTGTTGATTCTGAATAGCGTTTCGATTTAAAAAAAGACCGCCGGACTTGTGATCCGGCGGCCACTGCAAGCAGTGCTGTTACAGTGCGCTGCTTACGCGAGCGCACATGATGAATGCCGTGCTTTTAATCTTACTCCACGGGGCTGATCCGGTAGAGCCCCGAGGCGTGGCATTTGATGACCTGGGAGAAGGAATCGTCGAACGTGCCGAGATCCTTGTTCGCCCAGAGGTCGCGGACGCGTGCGCGCTTGCCGATGCCGAGGTCGGAGAAGTTCACTGCGACTTCGGCTTCGTCCTTCGCCTCGGCTCCGAACGCTTCGTCGGTGAGGACGAGGAATTCGACCGTGCCGCCGCGGTTCTCGCAGTTGTCGGCGAGCACGCCGCGCGCCGTGACGGTGTCGTAGCCTTCGGGCCGGTCGTAGATGATGACGGAGACGGCGTGGGTGCCGATGCCGTCGATGCGGCGGCCGTCGGAGGTCTGTCCGACGCGGGTTTCGCCCCAGCCCTGCGTGGCGCTCTTCCACTTCAGCTCGGTGAGCTTCTTCGTGCCGGCGGGACCGGAGAGGACCGGGTTCAGCCAGGCGGCGTGGTCGTAGTTCATGGAGTCGCCGCCGTCGGTGACCGCGAGCGCGAACGCCTTGGATCCGCCGATGTTTGCCTTGACGTCGGCTTCGCGTTCGCCGTCGCCGCCGATGCGGATGCTGTGGTATCTTGCCTTCAGGAAATCGACGTCGCGGCTGCCGGGCGTGCTGGCGTTGAAGAGGGCGACGTACTTGTCCTTGCTGCCGGGGATGTCGGCGGCCCAGACGATGAGGTCGTTTTTGTTCGAGACCTGATGGTTGTTCGTGCTATTCTGGTTGACCGCGAGGACTTCCTTGTTCGTGAGGAGCTTGATCGTCCAGTCGTCCATCTTGGTCATGTCCGCGCCGAGCATGAGCGGGGAACGGGCGATGCACCAGAGGGACATGACCGTGACCTGCTCGTCATGCGTGAACCGGGTGGGGCGGCGGAACTCGATGATGCCGAACGGGAGCATGTCGGCGTCGGGGTACGCACCCTCGATGCGGTACGGGGTCCACTTGTCGAGGCGGCCGAACATGCCGTAGAGCGGGCTCCAGCGGTCCCAGAAGTCGTCGGAGACGCGCCACATGTTGGCGAACCGGTTCACGTGCGCGCCCTTCGCGACGGGGGTGTCGCCGGGGGAGAGGCTGAAAACGATCGGGCGGCCGGTCTTGTCGATCGCCTTGCGCATGGCCTCGATCTCGAGCTGCTGGACGGGGTCGTAGGGACGTGCGATGTCGTCGACCTTGATGAAGTCGATGCCCCAGGAGGCGTAGAGCTCGAAGACGGAGTCGTAGTAGTCCTGCGCGCCGGGCTTGTTCATGTCCACGCCGTACATGTCGGGGTTCCACGCGCACGTGCTGCGGGTGTTCGCGATGTCCTTGGCGTGATAGTTCGTGCCCTTGACGGGGGTGTTCTGCTGGACTGCCTGCTTCGGGATGCCGCGCATGAGGTGGATGCCGAACTTGAGGCCCTTGGCGTGGACATAGTCCGCGAGGGGCTTGAAGCCCGCGCCGTCGACGGAGGACGGGAACTTGTTCGGGGCGGGCAGGAGGCGTCCGAATTCATCCATGGTGAGCGCGGCGCCGGGGCGGTATCCATGGCCCTGGGAGTTGCCTTCGTACCACTGGATATCGACCACGAAGTATTCCCAGCCGGAATCCTTCAGGTATTTTTCCTGCGCGTCGACCTGGGCACGGGCGATCTCGTCGGTGATGGTGGTGCCGAAGCAGTCCCAGCTGTTCCAGCCCATCGGCGGGGCTTTGGCCCAGTCGTGGAAATCGGCGGACGCCGCGGCGGCCGTGGCGAAAATCGCACTTGCGCAAAGAGTCTTCATCATAGTGGTCATAACTTGCCTTTCTGTGTTGCTGTAAGGGGGGTAAAGACTGGATTTTATACTCTAATATACACGCTTTTTTGAGAAAGCAAATCTGTTTCCGGAAAAAAGAATACACTTTTTGAGCAAAAAGCCCCTCCGTTGAACCGGAGGGGCTATACTTAACGTTGCGAGGTCAGTTTTTATCCTGATTCGACGTTTGTTTGAGTTGTGCGTGGATCAAAGATTTGCTGCTGCGGCCGCGGCCAGCGGACTGCGTTCGCTCTTCTTCAGCGTGATATGGCCATGGAGCTCGACGGGCTTGAAACGCTCGACGAGGTAGGAGAGGCCGTTGCTGGAGGCGTCCAGATAGGGATTGTCGATCTGGGCGGGGTCGCCGGTGAGGATCATCTTCGAGCCCATGCCGGCGCGGCTGACGATGGTCTTGACCTCGTGCGGCGTGAGGTTCTGCGCCTCGTCCACGATGATGAACTGGCGCGGGATGCTGCGTCCGCGGATGTAGGTCAGCGCCTCGAGTTCGAGCTGGTGGTAGCGGCGCATGTCGTCGAGGCGGCGGCGGACCGTCTGCGGGTCCTTCTTGCCGCCGTTCTGCATGAGGAATTCGAGGTTGTCGTAGATCGGCTGCATCCAGACGGAGAGCTTTTCGTCCTTGCCACCGGGCATGTAGCCGATGTCCTTGCCCATCGGCACGATGGGACGGCTCACGAGGATGCGTTCGTACAGGTTGTTGTTGACGGCCTGTTCGACGGCTGCGGCGAGCGCGAGGAGGGTCTTGCCACTGCCTGCCTGTCCGACCAGGGACACGACCTGGATCTCGGGATCGGTGAGGAGCATCAGCGCCATGCGCTGTTCGAGGCTGCGCGGGGTGATGCCGCCGACGTGTTCGCCCGCGCCGTTCGGGAGCACCTCGATGCGGCCGTGACGGCACCAGCCGACGGTGGTGTGGTGTTCGTTGAGCTTGTCCGCGAACATCACGAATTCGTTCGGGTAGAGCGTGACGCCCTTCGGGATCTCGAGGAAGCCGTCGCGGTGGAACCGGTCCATGAGGGCGGCGTCGGCGGGGAGCGTGAGGACGCCGCTGTAGAGTTCGTCGCTGTTGACCTGCTCGCACTCGAAATCCTCCACGGGGATGCCCAGTGCGTCGGCCTTCAGGCGCAGGTTCAGGTCCTTGGTGATGAAGATCACGGGGTGCTTTTCCTTCTCCATCAGCATCTTCGCCACGTTCAGGATGCGGTTGTCGGGCACGTTCATGTCCGAGCTGCCGGAGAGACGCCCCTCGCTGACCATGACACGGAGGCTGCCGCACTTGCGGGGATTCAGGGAATTGTCGAGCTTGACGCCCTTCGCGAGCGAGCCCTTCTGACGGAGCGCGTCGATCTGGCGGATCGCCTGACGGGTGTTGCGGCCGAGTTCATCCTGGTTGCGTTTGAACTTGTCCAGCTCCTCGATCACGGTCATGGGGATGACGACTTCGTTGTCCTCAAACGAGTTCAGCGCCTGCGCGCTGTGGAGGATGACGTTCGTATCGAGCACGTACGTTTTTTTCATTCGCGGAATCCTTTCTGTTGAACGGGGAAAGTTTTTTTTTCAATACTGTTTCCCCGATTTGCGGAAAAGTCAAGCCGGAAAATGAAAAAAACTGAAAAAAAGCAGGAGGAAGCGCCTGAAAACGTGCGGCGGAGTCGGCGCGAAGGAGAGTCGGAAGGTCAGGCGAAAAGTTCCGCGAATTTCCGGCAGATGCGGCCGGGCGTGGCCTCGTTTTCCGCGCGGTCGCAGTGCACCTCGGACTGAACGGAGATGAGCCTCGGGCATGCTGCGAGTTTGGCGAGGATGACGGGCCAGTCGACCGAGCCGGAGCCGGGCAGGGCGTGTGCGTCGCGGTAGCCGTCGTTGTCGTGCAGATGCGCGGTTACAACGAACGGGGCGAGCTTGTCAAGGGCATCCGGGTACTCGACCACATGGCCGTCCCAGATCTCCTTCATGACGGAGCAGTAAAGCTCCTGGCGTTTGCCGGGCGCGGGCGCCATGACGTTCGCGTGTCCGGCGTCGTAGCAGCAGCCGAGCGCGGGCGAATCGAAATGCTCCAGCAGGAACAGTACCTCGTCGGGCGTGTTCGGCGGCTCGAAGCTGTTCTCCACGGCGATCGCGACGCCGAGCTTCTCGGCGTGCGGGACGAGCTCGTCGAGCGTGCGGAGCGCGGCCTCGCGGAGTTTCGGGATCGGCATGCGGAACCGGTTGTACTGTCCCGCGCCGATGTGGATCGTGTATGTGCAGCATCCGGTCTCTGCGGCGTAGCACAGCGCGCGTTTATGGCCTTCGATCATCGGGCCGCGCCGTCCCTCGAACACGCACGAAAGGTCCCAGTGCGGGCCGTTCGGAGCGTGCACCTCGAACAGCTTCATCCCGGCGTCGCGGACCGTCTCCAGCAGGTCCAGATAAAACACATGGTCCGAGAGGATGCGCTCCATCCATTCCTGCACGATCACGAGGTTGTCCGCGCCGTGGTCGCGGAAATCGACCATGACGGACCGGTAGAGTTCGCGGGAAAGAAACCGCCAGGGATAGAAGAAGGAAACGGGATGGCCGGAGAACTGCATGGATGAAAGACGGATCGAGGTTAAAGGGGAAAGATGAAAACGGGGTGCCCGCGGAACGGACACCCCGGTAAGTCCGGTCGGACGGATTATTTCCGTTTCGCCTTCTTGGCGGCCTTGGCGGCCAGCTCGGACTTGATGGCGGCCTGCGCGGCGGCCAGACGTGCGATGGGCACGCGGTAGGTGCTGCAGGAGACGTAGGTCAGACCGACTTCGTGGCAGAATTCCACGGACTTCGGTTCGCCGCCCTGTTCGCCGCAGATGCCAGCCTTCAGGTTCTTGCGCGTGGCGCGTCCGGCCTCAACGGCGTGACGGATCATCCAGCCGACGCCGTCGCGGTCGATGGTCTGGAAGGGATCGGCGGGGATGATGTCCTTGTTGAGGTATTCGCCGACGAAGGCTCCGATGTCGTCGCGGGAGAAGCCGAAGGTCATCTGGGTGAGGTCGTTGGTGCCGAAGGAGAAGAATTCGGCTTCCTCGGCCATCTTTCCGGCGAGGATGGCGGCGCGCGGAATCTCGATCATGGTGCCGACCATGTAGTCGAACTTTTTGATCTTGTTCTTCTTCGCGACTTCCGCGGCGACCTTTTCGATGATCTTCTTCTGGTCCTTGAGTTCGTTCGGATCGCAGGTCACGGGGATCATCATCTCGACGTGGCAGGGCTTCTTGTCCTTGAGCATGATCTCGGAAGCGGCCTCGAAGATGGCGCGCGCCTGCATGGCGGTGATCTCGGGATAGGTGACGCCGAGGCGGACGCCGCGGTGGCCCATCATCGGGTTGCTTTCCTTCAGGGCGTCGGCGCGCTTCAGGAATTCCGCGTGGGTGATGCCGATGGACTTGGCGAGGTCAAGCTGCTGTTCCTTCGTGTGCGGCACGAATTCGTGCAGCGGCGGGTCGAGGAAGCGGACGGTCACCGGGAGGCCTTCCATGGCCTTCAGGGTGGCGAGGATGTCCTTCTTGACGTAGGGGAAGAGCTCGTTGAGCGCCTTGACGCGTTCCTCGGGCGTGCTGCTGAGGATCATCTTGCGGAGAGCGAAGAGCGGCTTCTCGTTGCCGCCGTAGAACATGTGCTCGGTACGGAAGAGGCCGATGCCCTCGGCGCCGAACGCGCGGGCCTTGGCGGCGTCTTCGGCGGTGTCGGCATTGGCGCGGACGCCGAGCTTTTTGAACTTGTCGACGAGCTTCATGAACTTCTTGAGCTGTTCGTTTTCGCTGGAGTCGACGGTCTTCAGCGCGCCGGCGTAAACATAGCCGCGGGTGCCGTTCAGACTGAGCTTGTCGCCTTCCTTGAACGTCTGCTTGCCGATCTTGAGGGTCTTCTTGACCTCGTCGACTTGGATGTCGGCTGCGCCGACGATGCAGCACTTGCCCCAGCCGCGGCAGACGAGCGCCGCGTGGCTGGTCATGCCGCCGCGGGCGGTCAGGATGCCGGTGGCGGCGCGCATGCCGTCGACGTCTTCCGGATTGGTCTCTTCACGGACCATGATGCAGGGGATTTTCTTCTTGTGGCAGGCCATGGCGTCCTCGGAGTTGAAGACGATCTGACCGACCGCGCCGCCGGGACCGGCGGGGAGGCCCTTCACGATGACCTTGGCGGCCTTTTCGGCCTTCTGGTCGAGGATCGGGTGGAGGAGTTCGTCGAGCTGGGACGGAGCGACGCGCATGACGGCGGTCTTCTCGTCGATGAGCTTTTCCTTGAGCATGTCCATCGCCATATTGAGGGCGGCGGTGCCGGTGCGCTTGCCGACGCGGCACTGGAGCATGAAGAGCTGCTTGTCCTGGATCGTGAACTCAATGTCGAGCATGTCGTGGTAGTGGCGTTCGAGCTTGTTGCGGATGCCGACGAGTTCCTTGTAGGTCTTCGGGAGCATCTCTTCCATGGAGGCCAGGTGCTTGTTCTGCTCGTTCTTGGTCTCCTTGTTCAGCGGGAACGGGGTGCGGGTGCCTGCGACGACGTCTTCGCCCTGGGCGTTGATGAGCCATTCGCCGTAGAACTTGTTGTCGCCGGTGGCGGGGTCGCGGGTGAACGCCACGCCGGTGGCGGAGGTGTCGCCCATGTTGCCGAAGACCATGCTCTGGACGTTGACGGCGGTGCCCCAGTCGTCCGGAATGCCCTCGATGCGGCGGTAGGAGACGGCCTTCTTGCCGTTCCAGCTCTTGAAGACGGCGCCGATCGCGCCCTGGAGCTGGAGCATGGGATCGTCGGGGAATTCGCGCTTGAGGACTTTCTTGATGCGGACCTTGAAGTCTTTGCAGAGCTTCTTCAGGTCGGCGACGGTGAGGTCGGTATCGGTCTTGTAGCCTTTGGCCTTCTTCAGATCGTCGAGCATGGCGTCGAGCTGCTTGCGGATGGCGCAGCCTTCGGCGGGTTCGATGCCTTCCGCCTTTTCCATGACGACGTCGGAGTACATCATGATGAGGCGGCGGTAGGCGTCGTAGACGAAGCGTTCATTGCCGCCCGTGCGCTTCACGAGGCCGGGGATCGTGCTGGTGGCGAGGCCGACGTTCAGGACGGTCTCCATCATGCCGGGCATGGACTTGCGTGCGCCGGAACGGCAGGAGACGAGGAGCGGGTTGTTCTTGTCGCCGTAGGTCATCTTCATGACCTTTTCGACTTTTGCGAGAGCGGTCTTGATCTGGGCGTCGAGGCCGGCGGGGTTCTTCTGGCCGTTCGCGAAATAATCGACGCAGCATTCGGTGGTGATGGTGAATCCGGCGGGAACCGGGAGGCCGAGCTTGGCCATTTCGGCGAGATTGGCG
>JBGUKB010000062.1:0-2998 GCA_045114235.1 Victivallales bacterium | reverse complement strand
GACGAGCGAGGGCGAGGAGAAGTCGATCGGATCGTCCTTCTTCACGGATTTGAAGCGGATGTCCTGCACGCCGAGCTGATAGGCGATCCGCTGCAGGGTGCAGTTCTCGTTGCGGGCGCAGGTGGGACATTCGCGGTTATGGTTGGCGAGGAGGAGTTCCACGCTGATCTTGCGCATGTCGCGGATCTCCTTGGTGTCCGTGTGGACGACCATGCCGGGCGCGGGGGCGGTGGAACAGGACGCCATGATGCCCTTGCCTTCGACGAGGACGAGGCAGAGGCGGCAGGCGCCGTAGATGCTCAGTTCGGAGTGGTAGCAGAAGGTCGGGATCTCGATCCCGGCTTTGCGGATGACTTCGAGAAGGTTGCGTTCGTTCGTGAACGTGACTTCGCGTCCGTTCACGGTAAGCGTTTTGACGTTATCGGCCATGATGAATGATCCTTATGGTTTTCAGATTCCCTTGACTGCGCCGAACTTGCACGCGGCCTTGCACGCGCCGCACTTGATGCATTTTTCGGGGTCGATGCTGTGCGCGGTCTTCACCTTGCCGGTGATCGCGCCGACGGGGCACTTGCGGGCGCAGGCCGTGCAGCCTTTGCACAACGCGGGGTCGATCTCGGGACGGGCGAGCGCCTTGCATTCGCCGGTCGGGCAGATCTTGCGGAACACGTGGTCTTCGTACTCCTTGCGGAAATAGCGCAGGGTGGAGAGGACCGGGTTCGGGGCGGTCTTGCCGAGGCCGCAGAGGGAGCCGAGCTGGACGGCCTTCGCGGTCTTCTCGAGGAGGTCGAGCGTCTCTTCCGTAGCGCGGCCTTCGATGATGTCATCGAGCAGCGCGAGCATCTGCTTCGTGCCTTCGCGGCACGGCACGCACTTGCCGCAGGATTCGTTCTGCGTGAACTGCATGAAGAACCGCGCGATGCGGACCATGCAGGTCTGCTTGTTCATGACCACGAGTCCGCCGGAGCCGACCATCGCGCCCGCGCTCTTCAGGGAGTCGAAGTCGAGCGGGAGGTCGAGGAGGTCGGGGACCAGGCAGCCGCCGGACGGGCCGCCGATCTGCACGGACTTGAAGTCTTCGCCGGTCACCTTGCCGGTGTTGTCCGTCACGCCGCCGCCGATGTTGTACACGATCTCGCGGAGGGTGGTGCCGAACGGGACTTCGATGAGGCCGGTGTTCGCGACGTGGCCGGTGAGGGCGAACGTCTTTGTGCCGGGGGAGTTCTGCGGACCGACTTCGCGGTACTTCTCAGCGCCGTTGCGGATGATGTACGCCACGGAGGCGAGCGTTTCCACGTTGTTGATGACGGTCGGCTTGCCGTAGAGGCCCTTCTGCGCCGGGAACGGCGGCTTCGGCATCGGCATGCCGCGCTTGCCTTCCACGGAGGCGATCAGGGCGGTCTCTTCGCCGCAGACGAACGCGCCCGCGCCTTCCATCACACGGATGGAGAAATTGAAATTGGTGCCGAAGAGGTTCTTGCCGAGCAGGCCGTAGGCTTCCGCATCGGCGATCGCCTTGCGAATGCGTTCGACCGCCAGCGGATATTCGGCGCGGACGTACACGACGCCTTCGTCGGCTCCGATCGCGCGGCCCGCGATCATCATGCCTTCCAGCACGGCGTGCGGGTTGCCTTCCATGACGGAGCGGTCCATGAACGCGCCGGGGTCGCCTTCGTCGCCGTTGCAGATGACGTATTTCTTGTCGTTCTGGGAAGCGAGCGTGAATTTCCATTTGAGGCCGGTGGGGAAACCGCCGCCGCCGCGACCGCGGAGACCGGCGTCGATCATGGTCTGGCAGACCTGTTCCGGGGTCATCTCGGTGATGGCCTTGCGCGCGCCGACGTAGCCTTCGCGGGCGATGTATTCTTCGACGTCGTCCGGCTCGATCATGTAGTTGGCAAGGACGACGCGGGTCTGGCGGGCATAGAACGCGATCTCGTCCTCGTGGCGGCAGGCCTTGCCGCTGACGGGGTCGACGTAGACCAGGCGGTCGATGATCTCGCCGCCGATCAGCGTCACATGGACGATCTCGGCCGCGTCTTCGGGCTTCACGTGGCAATAGAAGATTCCTTCGGGTTCGATGCGGAGGATCGGGCCCATCTGGCAGAATCCCTGGCAGCCGGACTTGGAGAAGTAGGTGACGCCCTCGTTCTTGGAGCAGTCATGGCGGTCGAGGACGACTTCGATGTGTTCGCCGGCTTTTTCGAGCTCGGCGCAGATGGCGTCGCGGACCTTCATGGAGCCGTTGGCGATGCAGCCGGTGCCGCCGCAGATGATGATGCGGCGTTTGAGCTTGGCGACGACTTTTTTGTAGTTCGCGGCGATCTCTTCCAGATTCGGCGTTTTGATTTCGGTGCTCATCGTATGTGATTCCCTTCGTTACTTGGTTTCGGATTCCGCGGCGGCGGCTTCGGCGGCCGTGATCTCGTCGATGATCTTCTCGACCTGTTCCGGGGTGGCCTGGCCGTGGACTTCGCCGTCGATGACGATCACGGGGGCGAGGCCGCAGGCGCCGAGGCAGTTCACGATTTCGACGGTAAAGAGGAGATCGTCGGTGGTGCGTTTCTCGTCGCTGAGGCCGAGCTTCTTGTAGATGGCCTCGAGCAGTCCCATGGACTTCTTCACGTGGCAGGCGGTGCCGTCGCAGAGGCGGAAGATGTGCTTTCCTTTGGGGTTCAGAGAGAAGTGGGCGTAGAACGTCGCAACGCCGTACACGTGCGCCACGGGCACGTCGAGCGACGTTGCCACATAGCTGATGACGTCCTTCGAGAGGTACTTGTAGACTTCCTGCACCTCCTGAAGGATCGGGATGAGCCGGGAGGGGTCGTTCCCGTTCTTTTCGAGGATCTCGTTGACCGCCGCGAGGTGGTGCACCATCGCGCGCGTCTTTTCCAGGGTTTCCTGCATAGGTTTCTCCATGGGGTTGTTGGGTGGGTTTGGGTATGGCAAATATGTTATGTCAAACGTATTTGATGATGACTTTCTTCAGGTACTGGGT
>JBGUKB010000061.1:0-17425 GCA_045114235.1 Victivallales bacterium | reverse complement strand
GCCTGGCTGGCGTATCCGATGTAGACGCCGATCTTGCCGGGGAACTTCCCGGCGAGGTAGCGGAACCAGTTTTCGAGGTACATGTCGCCGCTGCCGATCACCACGAACTGCATGTCGAAGTTCTGCGCGAGGTATTCGAGGCCGCGCGCGAAGACGTCCAGCCCCTTCTGTTCGGCGAAGCGCGAGATCGTGGCGAAGAGCGGCACGTCCGGGTCCTGCTTCAGCCCGAACTGTTCCTGCAGCGCCTTCTTGCAGACCGCCTTGCCGGAGAGGTCGTCGGGCGTGAACATGGCGGGGAGCGTCCTGTCCTTCGCGGGGTCCCATTCGTCCACGTCGATCCCGTTCAGGATGCCGCGGAGCCTGCCGCGGGCGGCGACGTGCCGGAGCGAGGCGTCGAGCCCGAACCCGTATTCGGGGGAGAGGATCTCGGACGCGTAGGTCGGGCTGACGGCGTTTACCATGTCGGAGGTCATGATCCCGCCGTGCAGGTAGTTCACGCAGTCGTGGAATTCGAGGCAGGTGTAGTTGAAGTAGTCCCAGCCGAGCCCGGTCCAGTACAGCTTGTCCTTCGGGAAGATGCCCTGGTAGCCGATGTTGTGGATCGTGAGCGCGCTGCGGCATTTCTGGAACGCCGGGAGCGTGCGGTAGTAGTCGCTCTTCAGGTATACGCTGCACAGCGCGGCGTGCCAGTCGTTCACGTGCAGGATGTCCGGGTTGAGCTTCCGGAGCACGGCGACCTCCATGGCGGCGCGGCAGAAGAACGCGAAGCGCTCGGCGTTGTCGCCGTATTCCCTCCCGTCCCAGTCGTACAGGCGCGGACGGTCGAAGAACCGGTCGAACTCCAGGAACATGAACGTGAGGTTGTCGCTGATCTTGAGAATATTGACGCCCGCCCATTCCATGCCGGGGCCGAACGGCACGCCGATGAGGTCGAGGCGTTCATCGAACTTGAGGTTGAGCTTCCCCATCTGCTGGCGGTAAAACGGCATGAAGACGGTGACCTGGTGTCCGCGTTTTGCGAGGGCTTCCGGCAGAGCGCCGGAGACGTCGGCGAGGCCGCCTGTTTTCGCGTAGGGGGTGGCTTCGCTGGTGACCCATAGGATTTTCATGATGCGGTTCCTTTCGGTGTGAATCGGGGATGGGGAAGGTGTGTCGTTTTGAGGGAAAAGAGGTCAGTTCCGGCGCATTTCCTCGCGGGCCTGCCGGAGGCGCTGAAGCTCCTGTTCGGTCAGGCTGTTGATGCCGGTGCGCGAAATCTTGTCGAGCAGATAGTCGAGTTCGCGCTGGGAGACGCGCGTGCCGTTGAACCCGAAGTTGGAGCCCGTGCTGAAGTTCGGGCCGTAGTCGGGCTCGCGGTCCGGGCGGCGGTGGTAGGTCCAGCCGGAGGCGTCGCCCGCGCCGGAATTGTTTCTGTTCGGCGGAGGCCGGTATCCGCGGCGTCCGCCGAGGGCGGCCAGCGGGTCCCAAAGCATTTCGCGGCGGAAGAAGAACCTGATGAAGAGGTAGCCGCCGACGAATCCGACGATGTGGACGAGGTTCGCCACGCCCGCCTGTCCGCCGGAAAGCTCCATCACGATCTCCAGGGCGAAGAACACGATCGCCATGGTCCTGAGCTTGATCGGGAACGGGATGAAGAGCAGGAGCATCGGGGTCTCCGGGGCCATGACGGCGGCAGCCGCGGTCACGGCCATGACCGCGCCGCTCGCGCCGCAGAGCACGATGTTCGCCGCGTTGTTCCATACGGTCGCCAGCCACAGCAGGTTGCCGAGCAGTCCGGTGACGAGGTAGAGCGCGAGGAACGCCCTGCCGCCGAGACGGGGCGCGACGATGCCGCCGAAGATGTAAAGACCCCACATGTTGAAGAAGATGTGTCCGATGCCGTCGTGCATGAACATCGCGGTCAGCGGCTGCCAGAACATCCCGTCGCGGATGCCGTCCACGCTCAGCCAGAGCTCCTGGATCGCGAAGGAACGCTGCCCGATCGTAAACACGAACGCCATCACGTTGATCGCGATCAGCGCGTACACGCATTTCAGCCCGGTCTGCACCGTGTTCTCCGGTTCGGGCCGCTTCCTCATATAATCTCTGTCATCCAGCATGATCCTGTATCTCCTGTCAAAATGATTCGCAAACTATAATATACTCCGCGGGCGGGCGTTTTTCAAGCAGAAAAGGAAAATGCCCACACGTGCATTCCTGTCCGTGTGAGCAAAATAAACTGATTTGATGCCGTGCGCGAGCGGAGCCGTGCACTACTACAGCACCGCTTGCGGTGTTATCTGTCTTTGATGACTTTGTACGTGTAGGTGAGTGTCTTCTTGCTGTTCGCGGGGAGGGTGATGTCCCAGACGAGCTTGTTCTTGCTGTTCATGGTGCGGTCGGTCGTCATGACGGACTTCGCCGGTTTTTCGTCCGCCTTGAGAAGCTCGCCGAAGAACACGGAATCTACGCACATTTTGACGTCTTTGCCCGTGCGGTTCACGAGGGTAAGCTCGACCGTGACGTCCGGGTAACGGTAGCGCAGTTCGGGGAGCCCTTCCGTTCTCGGCACGCGGAAGACGCGTTCGCGGTTCCCGCTTTCGTAGTGGGACATGGTGCAGGAGACGCCCAGCGCGTGCGTGATCCTGACGGAGGCGAGTTCGCCAGCTCCGAACCAGGAGCCGGTGCTCTGGCCGAGGATTTCTCTGCGTGTTTGGATATTCGTATCCGGACGGAACAATTCGATGGTTCCGTCCGACCGCCTCGTCAATTCGCGGACGAAGTCCCCGGTCTCGATCTCGTAGGGGGCGGTGGTGAGGGCGAAATCGAACGGATTGCGGAAGCGGACGGTGCTCCAGACGTTCGTGTCGGGCGTCTGTTCCCCGAACGCGAATTCGCCCTGAAGCGGAGCCGACCAGGTCGTGACGTATTCGAAATCCGTCATTTGCGACGCGATCGGGAGGTACAGCACGTCGCCCTTCTTCATCGTGAGTTTCCCGACGGATTTGTACTGGATGTCCTCCATGCCGGAGGCGGACCACTTGGACGGCGGCGCGTCCGGCTCGTCGTCCTTGTCGATCTGGACGACCGGGCGCGCGTTGCTCATTACGCTGTTGCTCAGGACGCTCTGGCTCAGGATGCCGGACGTGGCGTTGCGGATGTAGTTCGGGGTACCCGCCGACGGATTGGCGAGCGACTGGAGGAACGTGCTCATGGGGAGCTTTTTCGCGACGGCAGCGACGACGGACGCGAAATCGAGGCTCGGGAAACCGGAGATGAACTCGACTTCGGCGTTCTCGAAATCGCTGTAGTTGTTCATGACCGTAGCCGCGGCGTGGACCGTGACGATGCCGTCGTATTTCTTCCCGGAGTCCGGAACTTTGTCCTCATCATAATCGATCGTGTCCGACAGACGGTGATTGAGTTCGAGCCGGTAGAATGGCGACCAGGTGATCCCCTCGGTCAGGTAGCGCATCCTGACGGCGTCGAGTTCGTCCTTCGCTGCTTCGATGACCTGGATTTCCTCGGTCTGCTTGATCTTCTTCGGTTCCGGCGGCTGCTGGGGGTCGTCGCCTTCGTACAGGCTCTTCGCGTTGATCTCCACCACGTCGGACTGCCGGACGGCGATGAAACTCCCGTCTTCCGTCTCAAGCGTGAGGAAGCTCGCGCCGAACGGGGAGCGCGGCTTCACGGAGGCGGAGCTGCTTCGAATGGGCATGGAGGAGGACCGGTACGCAGACGACAGCTCGTCCATGATCTCGTAGGCGGGCGTCTCCTGCGCATCTTCGCGCGGCAGAGGCTTCTGGTTGCCAACCACGCGGCCGGATATCTTCGCGCCGTCCTTCGTGCGGACCGTGACCTGCTGCCACTCGAAGACATCGGTCATGGTGCTCCATTCGGGACGGTACCCCGGCGCGTCGTTCTTCTTCACGGCGGGCACGGGTTCCGGCGCGACGTATTTTTCAACCGTGGTGCGGCGGAGCCTCGCCGTCGGCGAATCGAACCACAGCGTGCCGTGACGGGGCGCGATGCTCCGGGTCAGGACGAGCGGCGCGGACCAGTCGCGCGGGGCGATCTCGCGGGTGACGAAGCAGAAGCCGTTTTTGTAGAGAGAGACCTTTACGATCGGGGCGTTGTCGGGTTCCTGTTTGCCGGCGTCCTTCGCGGATTCCTCCGCGGGTTTATTGGATGCGGCGGACCGGGATTGCCCGAAGAGTGAAATTGGGGCGAAAACACCGGTGAAAACGATGCCGAAAACAGCGGCGCACGGCAGGACGAGCAGGATTTTCTTCATGGCAGGGGATCCTTCCTTGTGAGGTGAAAAACCGGATGCGAAGCGTAATAACGCATTAGTATACACTTGATTATCGCAAATGTCAAGCGTTATCTAATAGTTTTACGGGTTTTCGGAGCGGAGCCGGGCAGGGCGCATTTGACGCGGAAAACATGGAAACGAACTTGATAAAACGGGGTTCGCGTGCTATATTATATGGATATCTTCTCTTATACTTGAACCCGCCATTATATCTGAATCGGATCAACTTGAAAGGACGGACCTATGTCGGAACAGAACGCCATGTGGATCGAACGCTGCCATAAATATACCATCATCGACGGAGAATCGTCTTTCCAGATCAACTTCGCCGGAATGAAATTCGAAGACGAGGATCTGCAGGCGATCGAGCCGCGGTTCACGTCCGTCCACGCCGAGATGCAGAAGATCGAATGCGGCGAGATCAAGAACCCGGACGAGCACCGCAAGGTCACGCATTTCACCGACCGCTCTGTGTACTCCGGCAGCAACGAGTTCGCCGACGTCGAGGAGTTCGCCGCCGACATTCGCGGCGGCAAGCTGACCGGATCGACCGGAAAGCGTTTCCAGGCGGCGATCATCAACGGCATCGGCGGATCCGCGCTCGGTCCCCAGCTGCTCCAGATGGCGCTGAACGGCCCGTACTGGAACGAGCTCAGCGAAGAGCAGCGCGGCGGCAACCTGAAGATCTATTTTCTGGACAACACCGACACGGCGGGAGCGGCGGATGCCATGCGCGTCTGCGACCTGGAAACGACGCTCGTCGTGAACATCTCGAAGTCCGGCGGCACGCAGGAGACCAAGAACAACATGATCTTCTGCGAAAATGCCTACGCGAAGGCCGGGCTGCCGTTCGCCAAGCACGCATGCGCCATCACCATGAAGGGCAGCGAGCTCGACCTGCACGCCTCCCGCGAGGGCTGGCTGAGGACGTTCGAAATGGCGGAATCCATCGGCGGCCGCACCAGCGTGACCAGCATCGTGGGGCATTTGCCCGCCGCGCTCGCCGGGATCGACTTCGGCGCGCTGCTGGAGGGCGCGTGCCACATGGACGCCCTCACGCGCAACCCGTCGCTGCTGCACAACCCCGCCTACATGATGTCCGCCATGTGGTACATCGCCGGAAACGGCAAGGGCGACAAGAACATGGTCATCGTGCCGTATTCCGACCGCCTGATCCTGCTCTCGCGCTATCTGCAGCAGCTGGTGATGGAGAGCCTGGGCAAGGAGCTCGACCTGGACGGCAACGTGGTGCACCAGGGGCTGAACGTCTTCGGCAACAAGGGCGGCACCGACGCCCACGCGTTCATCCAGCAGCTCAACGACGGCCGCAACGACTTCTTCATCACGTTCATCGAAGTCCTGAAGGACAGCACGCCCGCGCCCGTCTCCGACGGCATCGACATGGGCGATTATCTGCACGGATTCCTGACCGGCCTCTCCAACGCCCTCCGCGGACACGGCCGCAGCGTCATCGAAATGCGGATCCCGGACGTGGACGCGTTCTGCCTGGGCATGATCATCGCGCTGTACGAACGCGCCGTGGCGGCCTACGCCGAACTCATTCACATCAACGCGTTCCACCAGCCCGGCGTGCAGGCGTACAAGCTCGCGAGCAAGGGCGTCATCAAGCTCCTGACCGAGCTCGAGGCATCGCTTCCCTCCATCGCGCCGTTCTCCGGGTCCGCCGCCGAACTCGCGCAGAAACTCAACCTCGAAGACAGCCTCTACGAGCTCGAAGGCATCCTCGCGAAACTCTCCGCGAACTCTGACACGCGCCGGATCCCGGTTCGCATCGGACGCGCCTGGAGCAAGGACGGCGGCTGGGTCTATACGGTCGAAGCGAAATAAACCCGTTCAAGTTTCAGGGAATTTCCCGTTCGAGCTTGAAAAACGCGCTTCAAGATGCTACATTAACCTGTCGAACGCAACCAACCAATCTCCCCGCCGCCGCACCTCCATGAGCAGACGCACAGAAAACGAGAAGAAATTCAAATCCGTGAGCTACATGCGCATCCTGCGCTTTGTCCGCCCGTACTGGCTCAGGCTCACGATCGGCATCGTGGCAGGCCTGCTGGTCGGCGGATCGCTGTTCGGCGGCCTGATGCTGCTGCCGGATATGGCGATGATCGTGGACCAGGACAACGGGCAGTCCGAGAAGAACCGGAAGACGGCCGAGGAGGTGATCCGCGCGCTTGACGATGCAAACGATATGAGCGACGAGGAGAAGACGCAGCTGGTCGCGGAGATCATGCATCCCGTTGACACCGATCCGAAGCTTACCGATGCGCTGGAAAAGCTCCGAGGCTACAAGGAGACGTTCCATCTGCCCATTGAGGTCGGCAAACGTTCCGTCATGGTGGATTGGCCCGTGGAATTCGAATTCCCGATCGTGGACGACTATGGACGCATGACGTGGCAGTTCTTCATGGTCTATGTCGTGCTGTTCATCCTCGCATGGATCGTGAAAAACATCGCGACCTACATCAACCATTATTACATGCGCTGGGTTAGTGTCCGCGTGATTGCCGACATGCGCAATCTGCTGTATGAACGCCTGCTGTCGCAGTCGATGAAATTCTTCGGACATCAGGATGTGGGGCACCTTATCAGCCGATGCACCAACGATACCGCCATGATCGAGAGTTCGATCTCCGACGTGATCGCGGACATCACGCGGTGCCCGCTGGAGATTCTCGCCTGCCTCTCCGCTATGATCATGGTGAGCGTCCAGCAGCACATGTTCACCATGCTGATCATCATCGTGATCGCCATGCCGACCTGCATCGTGCCGGTAATGGTGATCGCCCGCAAGATACGCCGCATCTACCGCAGCGCGTTTGCGCAGGTTGCGGAACTGGTCTCCCGCATGCACGAGACTTTCTCCGGCATTCTGCTGATCAAGTCGAACCACATGGAAACGCGCGAGACGCGGAAATTCGTGCTGGTGAACGGCAAGTATTTCCGCATGGTGGTGAAGGCGCTTCGTGTAAGGCTCTTCATGACGCCGGTCATGGAGATTATTTCGGTTACGATCTCCCTGATGCTCCTGGTGTATGCGTACGCCCGCGGCGTCTCGATCTCCCAGATGTTCATGCTGCTGGCTCCGGCGTTCCTGATGTACCAGCCGATCCGGGAGATCACCAAGATCGTGAACAACTTACAGCGCAGCATGGCCGCCGCGGACCGCTATTTCGACCTGGTGGACACGGACACGGCGCTTCCCGAAAAGAAGGACGCCGCCGAGCTCCGCGAATTCCGCGATGCGATCGTCTTCGACCATGTGTCGTTCGCCTACGAGCCCGGCCGCGACGTCATCCGCGACGTCTCGTTCTCCATCCCGCGCGGCAAAATGGTCGCCGTGGTCGGCGAGACCGGAAGCGGCAAGACCACAGTCGCGTCCCTGCTGTCCCGCCTGTACGACGTGACGGGCGGCGAGGTGCGGATCGACGGTCGTCCGGTGACTGACTACTCAATCGCCTCCCTGCGCCGCCAGATCGGCATCGTGACGCAGGAGCCGATCATCTTCAACGACACCATCGCGAACAACATTGCGTACAGCCGTCCCGGCGCGTCCATGGAGGAGATCCGGGCGGCGGCGGAACGCGCCAACGCGCACCATTTCATCGTCTCCGGCACGCATCCGCTCGGGTACGAGGAGGAAGCCGGCGAGAAGGGATGCAAGCTCTCCGGCGGCGAAAAACAGCGCATCGCGCTCGCCCGCATCATCCTGAAGAACCCGCCGATCCTCGTGCTCGACGAGGCGACCAGCGCGCTTGACACCGTGACGGAAAAGCTCATCCAGGACGCCCTGAACCGCGTCATGGAGAACCGCACCGTGTTCGCCATCGCGCACCGCCTGAGCACCATCCGCAACGCCGATCTGATCCTCGTGATGGAGAGGGGCGAGATCGTGGAACGCGGCACGCATGAGGAACTGCTGGCAATGAACGGACGTTACCGCAAGCTCCACGACACGCAGTTCTCCATGGACCGCGACGGCTGACCGCCCGGAAGAAGGGGGTGGAAACGATGGCCGATTACCTGACGCGCGTCCGGTCCTGGTTCCTGGAGCTGACAAGCAACATGAGCGCTACGGATGAGGAGGCGATCCTGACCGCGCTGCTCCTGATCGTGGTCACCGGCCTGATCGGCGGCGCCGTGGCGAAGAAGCTCAAACAGCCGCTGATCCTGGGGTATATTCTCGCGGGCGTGGTGGTCGGCTATCTGTTCAAGGCGGGGCTCGGCGAAGTCGCGAACACAGCCGTGAACTCGCTGGCGAACGTCGGCGTGGCGCTGCTTCTGTTTTCCATGGGGCTGGAGTTTTCGAAGAAGGACATCCGCCCGGTTTACAAGGTCGCGGTCTTCGGCGCGCTGGCGCAGGTCTTCTTCACGTTCCTTGCCGCGACCGGGATCGCGTGGATGCTGAGCCGGAACCAGCAGATCAATTTTTCAGGGGATACGCGAATCCCGCTGTTCGGCTCGAACGTCTCGCTGTTCCTCTTCGGCGTGTGCTTCGTCTCCACCAGTACCGCGGTCGTCCTGAAGACGCTCTCCAGCAGGGGCTTCGAAAACTCGCTCTCCGGACGCGTCATGATCGGCGTCTCCATCGTGCAGGACTTGACCGTGATGCCGCTGATGCTGCTGATCTGCCAGCTGGGGGCGCTGTCGTCGTCAGCGGGCGGCTTCTCCTCGTGGATGCCGCTTCTGCTCAGTTCGGCGTTCATGGCGCTGATGCTGACGGTCGGCGCGCGGTATCTGCCGAAGATCACGGAGCATGCGGCGCGCCTGGAGTCGAAGGAACTGTTCCTGCTGTCCATCACCGGCATCGCGCTGGTGTCCGGCGCGATCTCCGTGGCGATGCAGGTGTCCTTCTCGTTCGGCGCGTTCCTGGCGGGCATCGTGCTGAGCGACAGCGCGTACGGCAAGAAGGCGCTGTCCGAGCTCTCCCCCGTCCGCGATTTCTTCGCCATGCTGTTCTTCGTCTCCATCGGGATGATGCTCGACGTGCGGTACCTGGGCTCGCACTGGGGGCTCGTGGCGGTGCTGGTCGTCCTGACCGGACTCGCGCGCACGACGTTCCTTGCTGCCGTCACGTGGATTTTCAAGTACCGCAACGTGATCCCCGTGGCGATGTTCTTCGGGATGTTCCCGACCTCGGAAATCGCGTTCGTGGTGATCGGGACAGGCTTGCAGGACAGCCTCATCACGTCCGAGCTGTATTCGTTGGTCCTCTGCGTGGTCGTCTGCTCCATGATCGCCGGGCCGCTTATCAACAACCTCACGACGCCGGTCTATAAGCTGCTCCGCCGGACCGTCTGGCGGAATCTGCAGAGCAAAAGCATCGAGCTGCCTCAGCCCGACCTCGAAAACCACATGGCGCTGATCGGCGGCGGGCGCATCTCGCGCGTGATCGCGCACGTCCTGATGAGCCTGAACCTGAAATACGTGATCATCGAGCCGTCCTACGACGCGTACCGCGAGGCGCAGGCCGAAGGGCTCAACGTGATCTACGGCGACCCCATGAGCGACATCATCCTGACCGCCGCCCATATCCGGGACGCGAAAGTCCTGGTGCCGATGCTTGACAAACTTGAGGAATGCCTGGCGGTCATCGAACTGGCGCGCAAGTTCAAACCGGACATTCTTACGGTCATGTGCGCTGCCTCGCCCGAGAATGAAAAGCGCCTCTCCGACGAGACCGTCAACGAGATCATCCTGTCGCATTTCGAGGTGTCGCTGGAGCTGACCCGGCGCATCCTGGTGCTGAACGACATTTCCGAGGCGCGCATCCAGAACTACCTGGATTCCGTTCGCGCCAGCCGCTACAAGCCCATGCTCGAGGGCAGCCCGGCGTTCGCGCTCGCCGAGAAGATCCGCGCGTTCAACGGCATGATCGCCCTTCAGTGGACGCAGATCCAGTATGACAGCCCGCTCGCGGAGCATTCCATCGAGGAGTCGCAGGTCCGCGCCCGGACCGGCATGTCCATCGTGGGCGTGATCCACAAGGGCAGGATCGACGCGAATCCGCGCCCGGACACCGTGCTGCATGTGGGCGACCTGGTTGCCGCGATCGGCAGCGAGGAGCAGGCCGCCGCGTTTGCCCAGCTGACGCATTCCCCGATGGCGGGCTCCCCCGAATCCGCGACGACGATGGCGATCCCGATATGAAACTCTTTCGCATAAGAGATAAAAAAGGAGGTTGAACGATGAGACATTTGTTTCAGGTGGGCGGGATGCGCTGCGCGTCCTGTCAGGCGCACGTGGCGAAGGCAGTGAAGGCGCTCCCCGGCGTGCAGGATGCCGAGGTCAATTTGATCACCGGACGCATGACCGTAGAAACGGATGACGCGCCGGATATGCCGCAAAGAATTATTGACGCTGTGAAGAACGCCGGATTTACTGCCGAGCTTGTGGAAGATGCACCCGCGCCCGTCGCCGTTGTTGAACATTTGTTTCAGGTGGGTGGGATGCGCTGCGCGTCCTGTCAGGCGCACGTGGCGAAGGCCGTGAAAGCTGTTCCCGGCGTGCAGAATGTTGAGGTGAACCTGATCACCGGACGCATGACCGTGGAGACGGACGACGCGCCGGATATGCCGCAAAATATTATCGATGCGGTGAAGAACGCCGGATTTACTGCCGAGCTTGTGGAAGAAGCGCCGAAGGCGGTTCCCGCTCCGGAGACCGCCGGACAGACGGAAGCAAAGCCGAAGAAAGCCCCGGCGGCCATCCCCGACCCCAGCCGCGAACTGTTCCGCCAGTTCATCTGGTCGGCGATCCTGATGCTTCCGCTCATGTACGTCGCGTTCTCGTCCATGCACGGCTTCCTGAAGAATTATCCGCTCGACGCCGCATGGCTCCAGCTCGTTTTCGTGATTCCGCTGCTGTTCGTGAACCGCGTGTATTTCGTGAGCGGCGCGCGACGGTTCCTGAAGCTGTCGCCGAACATGGATTCGCTGATTATGCTCGGATCCGGCGCGAGCGTGCTGTACAGCCTCGTGATGACCGGGGAAATGCTGCTCGGGAAGATGCAGGGGGACGCCGCGCGCGTGAGCGAGGCGGCGGGCAATCTGTATTTCGAAACGGCAGGCATGATCCTGGTGCTCGTGACGTTCGGGAAATACTTGGAGGCGCGGGCGAAACGCCGCACGACGGATGCCGTGTCCCGCCTGATGAACCTGTCGCCGAAGACCGCCGTCGTGGTCCGGGGTGAAAAGGAAGTCGAAATCGCGGCGGACGAACTCGCTGTCGGCGACATCGTCGTGATCCGGCCCGGGTCGTCGATCCCGGCGGACGGCGTGGTCGTGAGCGGAAACGGCACTGTGGACCAGTCGAGCGTGACCGGGGAGAGCGTCCCGGCGGGCAAGGAGCCCGGCGACCGTGTGGTGAGCGGCACGATGAATGTGAACGGTTCGTTCCGGTTCCGTGCGGAGCGCGTGGGGCGCGACTCCACGCTGTCGCGCATCATTCAGCTGGTGGAGAGCGCGTCGAACTCCAGCGCGCCGATCTCTCGTTTCGCGGACCGCGTGAGCGGCGTTTTCGTGCCTGCCGTGCTGATCGCAGCGCTGGCTGCCGGCTTCATCTGGCTGTTCGTCGGGCATCAGACCGTGTATTTCGCGCTCACGACGGCGATCGCAGTGCTGGTCATCAGCTGTCCGTGCGCGCTCGGACTCGCCACGCCGATCGCGATCATGGTCGGCACGGGCGTCGGCTCCAAGTACGGCATCCTGTTCAAGAACGCCGCCGCGCTGGAGGAGCTTCACTGCGTCAGAACCGTCGTGCTGGACAAGACCGGGACCGTGACCGAGGGGCGGCACCGCGTGACCCGTGTGGTGACACTGAATCCGGATGGCGCGGAAAATGAGGGTGGGGAGGCGGAGTTTCTGAAGATCGCCGCACCGCTCGAATCGAAGTCGGAACACCCCTTCGCGCGCGCCGTCGTGCAGTACGCGCAGGAAAAAGGCGTGAACGTGCCCGAAATGAGCGTGGAGGATTTCTCCGCGCTGCCCGGCATGGGCGTTTCCGGTCGGGTCGGCGGCGTCCGGTACGTCTGCGGCAACGCGCGCCTGATGGAACGCGAGGGGATTTCATTGTCTGAACAGAAGAAGTTGATCGGCGAGCTCGAATCCGGCGGCCACAGCCTGCTTTTCCTCGCCGGCCGCGACGCGAAAAGGCTTTGTGGCGTCATGGCGCTCCGCGACACCGTGAAGGACGGCAGCGCGGACGCCCTGCACGCGCTTCATGACCTCGGATTGAAGACCGTGCTGCTGACCGGAGACACCGAGGTCGCGGCGAAAGCCGTCGCGTCCGAACTGCAAATCGACCGCGTGATCGCCGGTGTCCTGCCGGACGGCAAGGAGGCGTGCATCCGCGAACTCCAGCAGGGCAGGGATAAGGTCGCGATGGTCGGCGACGGCATCAACGACGCGGCCGCGCTCGCACGGGCGGACGTGGGGATCGCCATCGGCGGCGGCACGGACATCGCCATGGAGACCGCCGACGTGGTGCTGCTGCGCGGCGACCTGCGCGACGTTGTGACCGCGGTCCGCCTCAGCCGCGCCGTCATGCGCAATATCCGCCTGAACCTCTTCTGGGCGTTCTTCTACAACGTGCTCGGGATCCCGGTCGCGGCGGGCGTGCTGTATCCGCTGTGGGGATGGCGTCTGCATCCCATGCTCGGCACGGCGGCGATGGCGTGCAGTTCGCTCTTCGTGGTCACGAACGCCCTCCGCCTGCGCAAATTCCGCTGAGGCCGAGGGCGGGTCAGATGACGACTTTGAAGCGGGTCGGGAGCTTGAGGAGGGCGGAGGAGATTTCCTTCATCCGGTCCATGAGGGCGGCGCGTTCCGGGGCGTCGGGCGGGAGGGCTTTGACCTGTTCGAGCAGGGCGGCGCGCGTCCGCGTGTAGTAGTCGGTCAGGATCAGGCGCACGCTCGAATTGTAGGTGTTTCGGAAGAACCTTTTGCTGAGCTCGGGATCGGCGGCGGGGCAGGAAGGCTGCGGCGCGGGCTGTCCCGCCTCGCGCGCGGCTTCGATGGCTGCTCGTTCCGCGGCGTGCCCTGCGGCGAGGTCCATCGCCTCGACGAGCTTCGAGACGTCCGCGCCCTCCATTTCGAGCGAGGTCAGGATGGACGACGGCGCATCCCGCCATTCGCCGTTCGCCGTGCTGGTGATGAGGTCTTCGGCTGCACGTCCGAATACGGAGTCGCCGAGCGCTTTTTCGGGCAGGTCTTCCGCCGCTTTCCGCGCGTATTCCTCCGAATCCAGCATGAGGACAAGCAGTTCGTACACGGCTTTTTCGAGCGCGGTATTCTTCGGTTTCGGGGGCGGGGCCGCGTTTGCCTGCCGCCGCACCGTTGACGCCGAATGCCGCGCGCCGTCGACGAGGCGGCGTTCCGCGACCTTTTCGACGGATGACAGCGGGACGCCGAGCTTCTTCGCTAGCCAGTCGAAATAGAACTCGCGCGTGACCTCGTTTTCGAGCTGGATCATCCAGTAGATCACGTCGTTCGCGGCGGCGGCGCGCCCGGCGGGGGTGGAGGGATCGACGTTCGACAGGGCGTGTTCGAGCGCGAATTCGAAGAAGTCGGCCGCGTCGCGGACGGCTCCGGCGAGGGCGTCCGCCCCGAATTTGGAGAGCGTCTCGTCGGCGTCCTTCGCACCGGGGTAGCGCACGACTTTCACGTTGAATCCGAGCGGCAGGAGGATCGCGGCGTCCTTGAAGACCGCCTCGCGCCCGGCACTGTCGTTGTCGGTGGCGAGGACGGCGGTCGAGGTGTAGCGTTTGAGGATGGTCGCCTGTTCGGGCGTGAACGCGGTCCCCTGGGGCGCGACGGCGTGGGTCACGCCCGCGCGGTGCATGGCGATGGCGTCGAGCTGGCCCTCGCAGAGGACTACGGCCCCGGCCTTCGGGATGGCGGTGCGCGCGAAGTTCAGGGCGTAGAGCAATTGCCCCTTGTGAAAGAGCTTTGTATCGGGCGTGTTCACGTATTTTCCGCCCTTGGGATCGGATTCCACGGTCCGCGCGCTGAACCCGACGACGCGGCCGGATTCGTTCCAGATCGGGAACATCAGGCGGTTGCGGAAGCGGTCGTAGATGCGCGCCTGGTTGTCGTCTTTGCTGGAGACGATGCCGGACGCGCGGAGCTCGTCGTCGATGAAGCCCTCCTTGCGCGCGAACTGGATCGCGGCGTCCCAGCTGTCCGGCGAAGCGCCGATGCAGAACTTGTCCGCGATGTCGTTCGGGATGCCGCGCGTGCGGAAATACGCCGCGACGGGTCCGTTCGGGTGCCCGAGCAGATATTCACGGTAGAATTTCGCGAGCTTTTCGTGCAGGGTGCAGAGGCGTTCGCGCGTGCCGTACTCGATCTGTCCGTCGAAACTCTCGCGCCTGCTGCCGCCAAATCCGTGCCGGGGGGAGGTCGTTTCGGGGATGATGATGCCGTATTTTTTCGCGAGCTGTTCGACGGCCGAGGTGAAATCGAGGTTCTCCAGCTCCATGACGAACTTGAAGACGTCGCCGCCCTTGCCGCAGCCGAAGCACTTGAAATACTGGCGGTCCGGGTTGACCGTGAACGAGGGGGTCTTCTCGTGGTGGAACGGGCAGCATGCCTTCCAGGTCAGGCCTGCTTTTTTGAGCGTGGGGACGTAGGACTGCACGACGTCCACGATGTCGGCGCGCAGCCGAATCTGGTCCAGTACGTCGTCCGGGATATAGCGGGGCATGGCCGTGGATCAGCGGAAGATTTCCAGGCGCGTCTGAACTTCCTTGTACTCGTCGAGGAGTTCACGGCGGTTGGCGGAAAGCCGCAGGAAGGAGTTGTAATACTGCTGCGCCTGCATCCAGTCGCCCAGGAAGTAGTCGTGGAGGATGGCGTTGTTCAGGTTCAGGTGCGGATTGTCCGCGTCGAGGCTGAGCGCCTTCAGGAAGAGCGAGGTCGCCTTCTTCGGCTCGTTCTTCAGCACCTGGATGACGCCGAGCTCGTTGTAGACGATCGGGGAATCCTTGAACTGGGGAAGGGAGAGCAGGCGCTTGTTCAGATTCAGCGCGTCCTCGGTGTTCAGGCGCAATTTTGCGCGCGCGAGCAGGATCAGCGTGTTGGCGTCGTCGGGGCGGAGCTCCAAGGCGAGCGTCAGCGGCTTGATGCAGCTGTCGTATTTCTGCTGGCGGAAATAGAGGCGTCCGAGCGTGTACTGCGCGATGAAGCACGAGGAATCCGTGCCCGCGCGGGCGGCGGCGTTCAGCGCTTCGTCGGAATGCCCGTTGTTCTCCAGCGCGATGGCGTACAGGACGTTCGCGAGCGTATCGCCGGGGGCTTTCTCCACGGCGTTTTCCGCCTGGTCGAGCGCGCGTTTCCATTTCGCCTCCTTCGCGGAGGCGAGCGATTTGCGCATCCATTCGTCGGCGGTCGGTTCCGGTCCGCAGGCGGTCAGCAGGAAAGCCGCGCAGACGGCGGCGAAACAAAGTATCTGAAGCGATTTCGTGGATTTCATCGGCGGGGATTCTCCTCTTTCTTAGACCCATTTTAAAGTAGTCCATTTTTCCGTTTTTTCCAGTCATTTTTCCAAAAAAACAGTTGAAAAAAGCGTGTTTGTGGAAAGGCGGAAAATGGAAACGGAAAGACCGGGCGTTTTTAGCATGTTCCGGCGATGAAGGAAGAGATAACGTGCGCGAGCGGCAGCCGCGCACTATTTCAGTGGAGAACTTGTCCTCCCCCTTGGGGTGCTAGATTTGGCCGGAGACCGGCTTGCCGTCCAGCACGTCGCGGATGGCGCGCGTGAGCTTGGGCAGGCGGTGCGGCTTGGCGATGAACCCGGCGGCGCCGTTGTCGAGGAGGTCCTGCACGGCCCCCTCCTGCACGAATCCGCTGGAGAGCAGGATCTTCGCCTCCGGGTCAATGGCGCGGATCTGGTAGAACGTGCCGTGTCCGCCGAGGCGGGGCATGACCATGTCGAGCAGGACCAGGTCGATCTGACTGGGGTTGTCGCGGTAGATGGCGACGGCGTCCTCCCCGTTCTCGGCGAGGAGGACGGAATATCCGAGGTTCTGCAACGCCTCGATCAGGAAATCCCACACGGTCTCCTGGTCGTCCACGATCAGCAGCGTTTCGGTGCCTCTCGGCAATGCCTCTGGTTCAGTCATCGGGTTTCGGTCCTTCCGGTAAAAATACACACAATATTATACCAGAAAACGCGCGGAAAAACAAGAGGAAAACCGAAAAAAACGGAAAAAAAGCGGACAATACCGGAATCGGGGGCAGGGCGGGACGTTCGTTAACGTACGTCCGATGGACACAAAAAAGCCACGGCGGGTTTGGCGCCCGCCATGGCTGAATAGAATCGCTGTTGAGAAAGCCGAACGATTACGGATTGAAGCGCACCCAGTCGACTTCGATGTGGTTGCCGCTGCGCATGCTCACATAGAGCGTGTGGACGCCGTTCGGGGTGGCCTGGAGCGGGCAGACGACCTCGGTCCAGTCGGGCTTGCCGGGGACCGTGACGGAGGCGAGGAACTGGCCCTGCGCGTCGTCCGCGCGGAGTTCGATGACGCCGCCGGCGAGGGAGTGGCACTTCAGCGTGACGGACTTCAGCGGCTTGTCGCCGAAATCGACGCGGTCGTAGGTCAGGTAGATCGGCTGGCGGTATTCGGTGGTGTTCCAGAAGATCGCCTTCCAGCCATCGAACGTGCGGTCCGGGTTCACGAAGTCGATCTTCACGTTTTCCGGCCCGACGCTGGAGTAGCGGTCGATCTGGATCTCGCGGGTGGCCGGGGTGACGCCGACGCCGCGGAGCGTGGGTTTCACGAGGTTGATGGTGCCGTCCTCATTGAACGTAAGCTCGTCGATGCAGACGGAACGGTTCTTGTCGAAGTAGGGCGAGTAGTCGTTGTGGTGGTAGAAGAGGTACCATTTGCCCTGGAACTCGACCACGGAGTGGTGGTTCGTCCAGCAGACGGTCTCGGACTGCTCCATGATCTTGCCTTTGTACTCGAACGGGCCCGTCGGGCTCTTGCCCATGCAGTACGCCAGCGTCTCGCGTTCCTTTTCCGCCCACGGGAACGTGAAGTAGTAGATGCCGTTGCGCTTGAACATGAACGGGCCTTCCTTCATGCCGCTCTGCGGAGTGTTGTGCTGG
>JBGUKB010000060.1:0-30352 GCA_045114235.1 Victivallales bacterium | reverse complement strand
CGACGGAACCGACAGCTGGGTCGGCCTCGGCGCCGGGTATGACGCCAACTGGGAAATGGTCGGCTGCGGCGATTTCACCGGCTCCGGCAAGGACACTGTCCTGATGAGCTATGCCAACGGCCAGGTGTTCTACACGATCGGCATCGACGGCGCAGCCTCCGAACTCACCAAGTCCGACCTCGGCTGGGTCGTCCGCGCCATCGGCGACTTCTCCGGCGACGGCAAGGACGACATCGTGGCGTTCCACGCCGAGACCGGACTGGTCGCGATGTGGGGCGACGGCAACAGTTCGAACTGGTCGCTGCTCGGTCAGCTCGACGCGAAGGACTGGTTCGTGGTCGGCGCGGGCGACTACAACGGCGACAAGCATGACGACCTGCTGGTCCGCCAGTATTCGACCGGCATGCTCGGCTACTACGCCAACGGCGACATGAGCCAGTGGGTCGAACTCGGCCGCGGCGTCGACATGAGCTGGACCGTCATAGCTTAACCAAGCTGACGCCCGGATTGCAGCAGTACGCGGCTCCGCTTGCGTACAATGAAGGTGAACTCGCGAGCATGACAACTCGCGAGTTCGCCCAGTTATGTCTTTCCGAGGAATCTTGGCAGGGATAATCCCGCGAGCCTGCAGAGAGAAAGCAGACAACACACATTGAACCTTTTGTTTTTCAGTTTATTCTGTTCAAACGAATTCATTTTGAACCCAATAAGGTTTTGCGTCAGCCTCTTCCGGACCTTCTGTTTCCGAGATGTTGTGACTCTGATTTCTTTTCTGAAATGATGTTTGTTTGCGTGCTTGGCCATTTAAGCGGGCTTTCTTGCGGAAAACCGTGGATCGTGCCGGATATTCGGACACATTAATAAAGCTTACTCGGATAATCAGCGGATCGTAAAACGATACATTTTTGCCGGCGGAATCAACCGAACGTCCCTATGCGGCGAGGTCGCGATTCTTACAGGTCGCCATCGGCAGCTTTCGCGGAATCTGCGCGTTCCGCGACCGGAGTCCCGAGATGAAGCACGGGGAACCGGTCTGTCAGCGGGTGCGGCGTGTGCCGGATCATGAGGACGGTACGGGATCGGAAGACACGAAGGACTGTCTCCAGGAAGCGCGTCTCGCTGTCTGCATCGAGGTGAGCGGTGGCTTCGTCGAGCAGAAGTACGGAACATCCGCGGAGAAGCTCCCGTGCCAGAGCAAAACGGAGCCGTTCGCCTGAGGAGAAATTGCGGACGGATTCGGTCAGCACGGTGTCGAGGCCGCGCGGGAGAGCCCGGACGACGGACTCGGCTCCGGCTTCGGCAAGCGCGGCGAAGATCGTTTCATCGTCCGGGATCGTGGAACAGCCAAGCGTAAGATTTGCACGAAGCGAGGACGGGATGAACTCGGGGCAGGGGCCGAGGAATCCGATTTTGCGGCGGAGCGCGCGGATGTTGTAGGCGTCGACCGTTCGGCCGTCAATGAGGATTTCTCCCGTGGTCGGTTTGTAGAACCCGAGAAGAAGGGCGAACAGGGTGCTTTTCCCTGAGCCGGATGGCCCGGAGACAAGGAGTTTCGATCCGGGATCGAGCCTGATATCCAGTCCGTTCAGAACAGGGCGGTTGGCATGATATGCGAAAGAAAGTCCGCGAACTTCGATCCCTCCGTACAGTTCGAAATCCGCCAGCCCGGAATCGAGGTTCGGTTCGCAGGTGGCGTTTTCCAGTTCGATGAGACGGGCGGAGGAGGCGAGTGCGGACTGTGCGACCGGGAACACGGCGCAGAGCTCCCGGATCGGGTTGAAGACGTTCATGAGATAGCAGTTCATGGCCCAGAGCGCACCCAGCGTCCATTCCCCTTTCAGGACGAGATTGATCCCGGCTGCCACGAGAATGCCCTGGGAGAACAAGGGAACAAGTCCTGCGAGGAAAAGGAACGTATTCGAGAGGCGGACGGCTTCCAGGCGGAAAAGGGTTTCACGCGCGAACCCGGTGCGGATGGCATGGATGACGCGAGGCTCCGCCGCGTTCGTCTTTACCAGTTCGATACTGTTGATCGAAGAGGCGAACATGCGCTGGTTTCGCGCATTGACCTCGCTGATCCGGCGGGAAACGGCATAATGGCTTTTCCGGAACCGGTAAAGGAGGAAGGCATAGCATGGAAACGCCAGCAGGACGGCGCATCCCACATGCGGACTGAGGATGAACAGGAAGACGAGGCCGCCCGCGACCTTCAGCGCATTTGCCAGGGCCGTAAACGGCGTGTTCGAAAAGACGATTTGAAGCTGGGCGACATCCGTGTTCAGGCGACCGGAGAGGTAACCGCCGCCGAGCTGGTCGAGCAAACCGCGCGGCAGGCCGAACAAACGTCCTGAAATGCGCGATTTCATGGAGAACATGACCTTTTGGACGGTCGAGTTCACGATCCTCTGCCGGAAAAGCGTCTCGGCGCGGACCAGGAGCATCAGGAATCCGGTTGCGCAGAACAAAAGCCAAATGCCGCCGGATTCCCGCGCAGTCAGGTCGTTGATAAGCCGTTTCTGAAGGATCGGGAGGGCGTACCCCGCCGCGGTCGTGAACAGGACCGCCAGGAGCACCGCGGCGTAGATCCATCGCCATGGCCGGATCGCGGAAAGAAAGAATCGGACGAATTCGGACGGCTTTGGGGCAGGGGGGGCGGGATCGCGGGAGGATGGCTCATGCGCCTCACTTCTTCCCCGGAGGAACCGTGCTTCGTTTCGCGCGGCGCCGCAAATGTCCGGCATATCGGACGCCACGTCCTTCGGGATTCGGAAGAACAGACGTTTCCAGGAGCCGAGATATTCCGTTCTGCCGGACGGGGTTCGCGCGGCTACGGGGATGTTTCCGCAGCACCATTGGAGCGTCCCGTCGCGGAATCTCGTTTCCCGGTTCGCGGGGATCCGCAGGCGCTTCAGCGGCCGCAGCGGATCCATCGCATTCCGGATCAGGCGATGCAGACGGCGTTTTCTCTGTTGGCGCCGGAACTGTTTCATGCCTGCCTCGCCGCCATGGACGGGGCGGAACGATCCGTCCGGGGAAATCGCGCCGGTCACGAGCCGGAAATCCGCACCGGAACGCAATTTCATGGCATCCGGGCGGTCATTGTTGTCCCCCATGGTAACAGCGTATTCCGCGTTCTTTTCGACGATCCGGTGAACGATGCCGGGCGTATGGGAAAGGATCGCGACCACATCCCCTTCCCGGAGCGATTCGAAGCCCTTTTCCGCGAGGCAAAGCGTTTCCCCGGGCACGAACATCCCCCTCATGCTGTTCCCCGTATAAATCGCTTTGTCCGACGCTTCCGGCTTGTTCATCGGTCTTTCAGTCCTCCGACAGCAGTGAACGGCTCCGCAGTTCTTCCAGAAAAGCCTTCACGTCAGCCGCGGCCTTTTCTTCCGTCACGCCGTCGAATTTTTCCAGCAGACCGGAAACCATTTCCGCCTCGGATGCGCCGTCCTTCAGGCGGTTCCACAGATACACGCCCGTCTTGTTCAGCGCCACTGCGCCGTTCGACTCGGGATTGAACACCAGTCCGGTCCCGTCAAATTGTTCCGACATTACGACAAAAGGATTCAGTTTCATAGATTTCCCTCAATAAGTTCAGCAAGCCCGCCGCCTTCCGGCACGGTCAGCAGTGCGCGTGGCGGAAAAAGTCCCGTGACGAGCTCCGTCTGCGTCCGGATCCGGTCCCTTAAAATCCTCTGTTTCTCCTCAGGAAGACCTTTCGCATAAAATAAAGACCAGTAGAACATCGACCGGTAGCACTGCGCGAAAAACTGCGCCGGATTCAATGTCTTGATCTCGTCCTGTCCCGTTTCGCTGCGTCCCAGTGCCAGGACCCCGGACAGGGGGAGTTCTTCTCCGGCAGGATAGTTCCATTCGTTTTTCTCCTCGCGGCACGCGCTCCAAGTCGGCATCCGTCGCACGTGGATCCCGTCGTTCCCGCTGAAATCCAGCAGCGCCATATCGTCCGAAACACCATTCCGCCCGGACTCGCGCCACCGTCTGAACGCCGTGCTTTTCCCCATGCCGCTTTCGCCGAAGATCAGCACTGCGCCGCAACCGGCCTCAAGCACGGCGCAATGCGCCAGCACGGCATTTTCTCCGCGCAGAAGGGCGTTCATCCCCGCGCAGATCATTGCCGTCTGCCAGATATAGCAGTTGTAATATGCAGGACGCCTCGGCGTTCTTTTCCATCCTGCGATCAGCGTCCGGCTCCAGTCTTCCGTGTACGCGATTTCCGTCAGGGGCGTATTACGGATCACATGCCGCTTCTCGGGCATATCTCCGGGTGTCACCAACACTGCGTCGGGGGTGCCCGCGCCGGCCGCCGCTTCCGGCTTCCGGCACAACAGCTCCCCAAACCCGTTGAATGCTATCGCGTCCTCGGTGGCGTTCGACTGGATCGCGATGCTTCCGCCGTCATGCAGGGGGATCGTCAGCCGGCGTCCCGTGTGTCGTGCGTTTTCTTCCATGGCAAATTCAATGGCTGCCGGCGAGCATTTCCATTTGAGATTCCTCGAAGACCTTCTGCGAGGTGAATTCCGCAAAGGCTCCGGCGGATGCGAGCGCGGCATACCGGTCCGAACCGTCGTCGCCGAATTTGAGTTCGGCAGAGGCGACGCCCTTGACCGTGACGCTGTTCGTGCCATCGGAGTAGGTCAGGGTGGACGCGTCCCAGTTGTCGATGTGCGAACTTTGTAACAATAAATGACACGTACATATTATTTTGGATAATATAATCCTTCCTCGCGACAAGTCAAACAAACAAGATAAATATTTTATTATCAATCAAAAAAAAGATCTATATTTTCTAATCGGAACTTTTTTCACTACAGAAAGTTATGACACTTGCAATCATTACGAAAAAAGTTGCGAAAAAAGTTGGCAGTCATAAAGACAGGAAATTTTAAGAATCTTACCGGACGCCGGCCTGACAAACGCGCGGACGCCGCCCCGGAAGCCGGAGATGATCCCGGGGAGGAATCGCCCTGGGGTGAGCCTCGATCATGCAGCCGTTTCACGGGCGGGGAGGGGGGGCGTCCGCAGGCAGGGCAGTCGGAACAAAAAGACTTTGAACAAATAATGTATCTTTTTGGCCAAATCCTGCATAGATTATTCATTTTTCGGGGATATATTATCGGAAATCAGTTTCGTTTTTAACCTTTTGCAAGTTCAGCAGCAGCCATGAAGGAAATTGCACCATGAAAAAGAACCGTGTCGCCGGGCTTCTCGCCGGAGCGATGATGGCCGCGGGCTCCGCGTTCGCCGCCGAAGATGTGTTCGACACCATGATCTCGCGTTCCGCCGTCGAAGGCGGATTCCCGATCTTCGCCGAGGGAAAAGCCGCGACGATCGTGCTGAGCGAAAAGGATTTCCCGCAGGTCGTCCGCGCGGCGAAGGATTTGAGCGAGGACGTGAAGCGCGTGACCGGGACTGCGTCGTCCGTGGAAACGGACGGCAAGGCGCGTCCGGGCGCGATCCTGGTCGGCACCATCGGGAAAAGCCCGCTCATCGACGGCCTCGTGAAGGAGGGCAAGCTCAACATCGAAGAGATCAAGGGGAAATGGGAATCCTACTTGATCCATGTCACGCCCGACACGCTCGTCATTGCGGGGAGCGACAAGCGCGGCACGATCTACGGCATCTACGAGCTGTCGAAGCGGATCGGCGTGTCCCCGTGGTACTGGTGGGCGGACGTGCCCGTGGTGCATTCGGACGCGCTGTTCGCTACCCCCGGAACTTATGTGCAGGACCCGCCGAAAGTGAAATACCGCGGCATCTTCATCAATGATGAGGACCCGTCGTTCGGCGGCTGGTGTCGCGCCAATTACGGCGGGATCAATTCGAAGATGTACGCACACATGTTCGAGCTGATCCTCCGCCTGAAAGGCAACTACCTGTGGCCCGCGATGTGGGGAAAAGCTTTCAACGAGGACGACCCGCTGAACCCGGTCGTGGCGGACGAATACGGCGTGGTCATGGGGACCAGCCACCACGAGCCGCTGATGCGGAACCAACAGGAATGGACGAAGCGCAGCCGCGAGCTCGGCGAGTGGAACTACCGTCAGAACGGCGAAAACATGAGGAAGTTCTGGCTGGAGGGCCTGAAGCGCAACGCGAAATACGACAACATGCCGACCGTGGGGTTGCGCGGCGACGGCGACCTGCCGCTGGATCCGAACGCGCAGTTCGACAGCAACAAGGAACTGCTGTATCAGGTCTTCCGCGACCAGCGCGAGCTCATCCGCGAGGCTTACGGACGCGACCCCGCCACCGTGCCGCAGATATGGGTCGTCTTCAACGAAATCGTGCAGTTCTACAATCGCGGCGTGCGCCCGCCGGACGACGTCATCATGGCGATCTGCGACAGCAATTTCGGGTATCTGCTCCAGCTTCCCGCCGAGGAGGACAGGAAACACCCCGAATCGCTGGGCTTGTATTACCACATCGACATGAACGGCGGCCCCTGGAACGACCGTTGGATCAGCACGCGCCCGATCCCGCAGATCTGGCATCAGCTCTATCTGGCATACCAGTATGGCATGCGCGGGCTGTGGATCATCAACGTAGGCGACCTGAAACCGAAAGAAGCCGAGATCGACTTCATCCTGGACTACGCCTGGGACCCCGACCGGATTCCGTTCGACAGGATCGGGAGCTGGATGGAAAACTGGTGCCGGACCGTCTTCCCGAAGGAACACGCAAAGGAGTGCGCGGATCTGATCTCGGAGTGCATCCGGCTGAACTACATCCGCAAGCCGGAGATCCAGCAGACGCGCATCTGGAGCGCCGTGAACTACGATGAAGCGGACAAATTCGCAGCTGAATGGCAGAAGATCGCCGACCGTGCGGAAACGCTGAAGAAACAGATGCAGCCCGAGTACGCCGACGCGTTCTATCAGCTGGTCTATTACCCGGTCGTGGCGGGCGCGGGCACGGCGCAAATCTACACGGAACTCGCCAAGGCGGACCAGTTCGCGAAACAGGGCCGCGCCAGCGCCGCCGCCTCGCTCAGGAAGGCGCAGGAACTCTTCGAAAAGGACAAGGAGCTGTCCGACTACTACAACAGCGCTGAAATGGCAGGCGGCAAGTGGAAGAACATGATGTCCGACAAGCATATCGGCTACACGCAGTGGAGCATGCCGCGGGACAATTCCCTGCCGAGGATTTCGCAGATGCCGAAGCCGACGGAAACGCCGATGCTCGGCGTGGTCGTGGAGGGGACAGATAAAGCCGCGCCGCATCAGGTGCAAAGCCTGACGCTCCCGATGTTCGATTCCATGACCGATCAGACCTATCCCGTAACCCTGTTCAACTGTTCCGACAAGGGAAAAATCGAATGCCACCTGACGCCTGCGACGCCCGGCGTGAAGCTGTCGCGGGAGGATGTCGTCGTGGAAGGCGCGAACGATGAGGTCGTCTATGTCTCGATCGACTGGGACCGCGTGCCGGTCGGTAGCGCGGCGACGAACTTCTCCATTACAGCGCCGGGCGTGGACCCGGTCAGCGTCACGGTCAAAACCGTAAAGGCCGACCCGGCCGGGCTTCCTTCTGACGGTTCCCGCTACTACGGCAGTCTCTCCGGCCCGATCGTGGTCCCGGCATCCGGGTTCGCAAAGAAGACCGGGTCAAACGGCGTGGAATGGCAGGAGGTTTCCGGGCTTGGCCGCTGGAACAATGCAATGGCAGTATTCCCCGTATCTCCGAAGGCAGCCGCGCCCACGCTCGAATACCGTGTTTACATCGCGGAACCGGGCAAGGTGACGGTCGACGTGGAGATCATGCCGATCTATCCTGACAAGGACGATACCGGACTGCACGGGGCGACCTACCGCGAACTCCGCATCGGCACGGCGTTCGACGATGACCCGGTGAAGATGACAGACACGCTCGCCCGTGAATTCAAACGCCTGAACAACGAGATCTTCGAGAACGTCCGCAAAGTGCGCGTGACACATGAGGTGAAGACAGCCGGACTGCATACGTTCAAGGTCGTGATGGTCGATCCCGTCGTCGCGGTCGAACGCCTTGTGTTCTACCCCGAACGCGTCCGCCGGAGCTATCTGGGCGCTCCCATGAGCCCGTTGCTTCCCCGCGGGGAGAAGTGAACAAATCCAGTTTGAACCCCGCGACCCGGTGAAAGGTTTTCCAATCGGAAACAACGCAAAAGAAGACCATGTTCCCCGCCGCGGCAGCAATCCGCCCCCAAAAGAGCATGTGTTTTCACCGTCCTCCATCACAACCCCCATCCGGGAGAAGACGGTCCGTGATGCTTTTTTGCGCAAAAAACGGGGAAACAAACGGAAAACCACTTGAAATCCCCGCCGATGTGCGGTAAATTATGAAGAGTTTTTTTGCCGTACTCCGGCGAACCGCATTCCCGGAAACGCGTTTTATATTTTCGAGGTGAACTTGATGCAGACAAAACAACCGCAGGAACCGATCGAAGAAATGGATGCGGAGTCCATTGCAACTGCTCCGGCGACCTGGAAGGACGTCGTCCGCCAGCACATCACCGGACCGGTCTTCTCGCTTTCATTCCATATTTTCCTGCTCGTTCTGCTCGGTTTGATCGTCGTTGTCGCCCCGAATGACAGGACCGACGACATTTCCCCGGTCCAGATCACGGAGATGGAACCCGTTCTGCCTCCGCCCGAGGAGGAGCCCATGCCGTCCGACATGACCGTGATGGACACGTCCAGTCCGTCGCTCGACCGATACGACTCCAATGAACAGCAGCAAATGGAGGAAGTCGGCGTCACGGACGTCCAGATCATGACCGACATCGACATCCCGACTCCGCTGACGATCCCGGACAGCAATTCCGCGCTCAAACTTCAGGGGTTTCTTCCGTTCGGACGTCTCGGAGGCGGCGGAGATATGGGCGACGGCGGGGAGGGCGACGGACGCGGCAATCTGAAGGGCATGCTGCAGGGCGTGTTCTATGATTTGAAGCAGACCAGAGACAAACGGGCTACGGAAGTCGCAGGCGACACGAACCGCATTCTGCCTATCCTGAAAGAATTCACCCAAAGCTCGTGGGCACGCCAGTACGACAAAAACGGATCAGTGCATTACACCTTTTTTGACAAATACTACAGTCCTTCGTCCCGCCTCTGGAATTTCTGCATTTACATCTTGCCCCTTGACGCAAACAGGGCTCCGGAGGCATTCCAATGCCAAAAGGAGGTCGACGGCAAGGGGTGGGTCTGCATCTACTCCGGCAATGTCGTGGCGCCTTTCACCGGCAAGTTCCGCTTCATCGGGACAGGCGACGACATTCTGCTAGTGCGCTTCAACAAGGAGATCGTGCTGGATTACGGCTGGCATTCCGCTACGCTTGGTTCGTATCTGGGCAACGGCTGGAACGATGATCTCCGGAAATCCATGACCGGGGATATCCAGAATGACCGGTACAGGCGCATGATCGCGGAAAGTCCGTTGTATTCGAAACATAAACTCTCCGTGTATTCCTCGTGGGCGGACCACGATCACGGATTGGCAAAGAGCCCCGTGATCGAGGTGGAAGAGGGGAAAGTATATCCGATCGAAATCCTGATCACGGAGTTTCCCGGCGTCTGGTTCAATGCTGTCCTTTTTATGGAGCAGCTGGATGAAAACGATCAGCCGATCAATGAAGACCACGAGCTTTATACATTGTTCCGTACTACGCTGGATCTTCCTCAGGAAAGCGAACTGACCCTCAGAGATCAGGCAAATCAGCTTCCGAAGTTCAAGCCATACGGCCCGATCTGGCGCGTGGTGCGTTCCACGACGGCGTCCTCCGGCGGCGGTTCGGGAGGAAGAAGCGGCTCCGGGACGGGAAGCCTCCTCGGCAACCGCACGACGCCGCGCACGGCGCGCGTGAACGAGGACGACGACGATCTCTCGTTGTGATGGAACAAAACCTGTCAGGCACATGGAAGGAGAGTTCGAAACGATATGACGAAAAAAAGAAAAGCGGATATCAAGACGACTGTTCAAACCATGGCCAGCCTGATCCTTCCCGCGGTCGCGGCGTGCCTGATCGGGCTGCTGTCTTCGCCGGACGCGATGTGCGCCGATGCCGGCGACGAGTTCCTGATCTCCCTGCCGACGGAGAAAAAAGAGGCGAAACCCAAAACGACGGCCTCGTCCCAGAAGAAAGATAATTCACGAGGAGCCGTTGCCGCCGAGGACATGCTGCAGGGCGTGGTCTATGACCTCAAACAGTTGCGGAACGGCCGGCCCAACAAGGAGTTCTCCGACGTGTCCCGTGACGGCGGGTTCATCGATGCGAATATTGCCCCGACCTTGAAGGCCGTGCAGCCGTTCGTCAACGGATCATGGCAGAAAAGCAATGACGTCAACGGACGCGTGAACTACCCCGCCCTGAACGCGTATTACAGCCCGGCGGCCCGTGTCTGGAATTCCTGTTTTTACATCGGGGACACTCCGTCCGAAACGGCGCCGCAGGCATTCGGATGCCCAAACGAAGTCAAGCCCAATTGCTGGATCTGCATTTACTCGGGGTATGTCGTCGCCCCGTTCTCGGGGAAGTTCCGGTTCGTCGGCTTCGGCGACGATTTTCTCGTCGTCCGCGTGAACCAGAAGATCGTGTTCGACTACGGCCGGCTTTCCGCGACCCTGGGGGCGGCTATGGGCACGGAAAAGCGTTCGACCCTTGTCTCCTCCTCCGAGGCCGAAAGCGAGAAGAAAAAAACGCAATCCAAGAATCCCATAGAGCGGATCATGCCCACCATCGACAAGAGCGGCTCCGGCACCGGGTCCGGCTCCGGCGCTTCCTTCTATTCGAAAAACAAGCTTGAACTCCGTTCGACCGAATACATGAACACGAACAGCACGTTCGGGTCCGGCCTGGCAAGCGGTGCGGTCATCAGCGTGAGACAGGGGGAAGTGATCCCCATCGAGATCCTTGTGGGAGATGCCGGGGGGAAATACAATTATGTGCTGTTTGTAGAGCGGCTGGACGCAAACGGAAAGGTCCTGAATCAGGATAAGCCGCTTCTGCTGTTCCGGACATCGGAACAGTTGCCGCCGTCCTTTTCGTCCAGCTCCGCCGTCGCTTACGATAAAAACAGCCCCGTCTGGAAAGTCGTCGATTCGAGAGGCCGTTCCATCCCGTCCCACATCCCGCCATCCGCAGGCAAGGGCGGCTCTGCGGACGCGTCCGCAGGGGCGAAAAACGGTTCTGGGGCTTCCGCCGCCTCTCAGCCGGACCGGACTTCCGCGCAGCCGAAACGCGATCCGAACCTCGTCAAAACCGTTTCCACTTCGACGAGGGGGAATGTCACGACGCAGACGATCACGGAATACAACGGCGACACCACGATCGAGACCGTGACCACGACCGAAGTGAACGGCGATACCACAGTCGAAACAAAAACCGTGACGGAAAAAAAGAATGGCGCGGTCGTCAGGACCTCGACATCGACGACGACCACCACGACTTCGGCATCTTCCTCCCGGACGGATGGAAACGCCGGCGGCGGAGCGTCCGAAGAGGAAAAGGAAGCGCCGAAACAGGGAAGCAAACCCGTCAACCCGTTCGGCGTCGTGGACCGCCCGGAAGAGGATTGAGGCAAAAAAATCCCCGCGGACCAATAACGGGCGGGGAGGGGGGCTGAGGAAGGATTGCGGCCAGGCGGATGGTCCGCCGTCAGATGCAGTAGTCCATGTTGCCGTCGGTCGCGTTCTGTTTCGCGTAGGAAGTCAGGATGTCGGCGAGCGTGGTCTTCCGCATCAGGGCGCGGATGTCTTCATTGAGGCTGCACCAGACTTCACGCGGGGCGCAGTTTTCACTGAGCTTGCAGCGTTTCGGCGCGGACACGCAGTCGACGATGGAGAGCGGCCCTTCCATGACCTCGATCACGTCCAGAAGCGTGATGTCTTCCGGCTTCATGGCGATATGGAATCCGCCGTTGACGCCGCGCACGGACCGGATCATGCCCGCCTTGCGGAGCGCAATCACGAGGCGGCTGATGTACTTTTCGGAAATCTGCTGCGATTTCGCGATGTCGCGGATCAGGCGCGGTTTTTCCGACTCGTGAAGAGCGAGATCCATCAGGATGCGAAGTCCGTAGCGTCCTTTGGTCGAGATTTTCATAAAATGTAAAACTCCAAATTGATTTCCGTGTTGGTCGTGTTTTTTCTGTCTATAATATGCCATTCAAACCCGGAAATTCAAGCGAAAAAATGTAAAAAGAGCTGAATTTCGGTTTTATCTTGTTTTTTTGCGCGCATCCCGGCGTTTTTCGGCGTGCAAGCGGGCGGCTTTCCTCGCGGCGCGGTTGGATTTCGGCGCAGGCGCGGCTGTCTTTTCTTTCCTGTTCGGCTTCCCGTTTCTCTTTCCATGAGGCGAGGCGGAAGACTGTTTCTTCCTTGTCTTCTCCAGCAGGACCATCGTTTCGACGTTGGGCGATCCGGGGAACATGTCGAAGACGCGGACTGCCGAGGGGGAATAGCCGTTGTGCTTCCACGCTTTGAGCGTGTTCGGGACCTCGTCGGCGGAACAGAAGATGTTCAGGACGCGCGCCGGGGAACGCTTTGCGACGGCGTCGATCACGTTCGGGCGGACGCCGCTCCGGGGCGGATCGAGGATGAAAAGCTCTCCCTCGGGCTGTTCCTCGTCCGCGCCGTAGAGGTCGGTGGGGCAGGGCGGGAGCTTGTTCTCGATGGCAGACGGCGTGACTGCCGCGGCGATGAACTCGATGTCGGCGTCGGGGCGGTTGTGGAGGGCGTTGCCGGACGCCGCATGGATCGCCGGACCGTTGAAGTCCATGCCGACGACGTGTTCCGGGGTGTCGCCGAGCGCGACGGCGAAGAGCCCGTAGCCGGAGAAGAGGTCGATCAGGGTGGATTCCGGGCCGGGCTTCAGGAGCTTTTTCGCCTCGCGCAGAAACGCGTCCAGGATGGATTCGTTGACCTGCGAGAACGCGGAGGGCGGGTACAGGAACTTGCATCCGGCGGCGGTGAGGTCGAGGTATTCGGAGCCGAAGAGCTTCTTGAACGGATGCGCCCCGGCGGAACGCGATTCGAGGTAGAATTCGGAGCGGGTCTCGTCCAGGAACGTAAACATGGCGGCGACCTGCGGGAGCTCGGCGCGAACGTGATCGGCGAGCAGTTTCGTCTTGTGCATGACCGCGGCGTCCAAATGGAAGAAATTCAGGATGAGCGTGAGGCGTTCCGATCCGCCGCGGATGATGATGAAGTTCAGGCTGCGCCCGACCGCCCGGTAGGCAGGCGACACGAGCATCTTCCGCAGCCAGGCGTAGACGTCGTTGTGCGATTCCGGTTCCAGCGAGGACCGGAGCGTCTCTTCGCGTTCCGCGCCGTAGCCCATGCAGAACCGGAGCTGGCCGCCGCGCGACACGTAGACGCGTCGTTTTGAGGTAGCACGGTAGCCGCGCGGAACGGGGGAGGGGATGATCGCCTGGACGAGCTGGGCGGGCAGGCCGTGGACCTGCCAGAACGAGCGGACGGCATCGGTCTTGACGCGGCATTCGTCGGCATAGTCGAGGGGGACCAGGAGCTCGTGCGGATGTGCGGAGTCGAGCTTGTTTTCGAGCCGGGCGTTGGAGACGGCGAGCGCGACGGCATGCTGAAGCAGGAACTCCGCGGCGCCGTCCGGCTGGTCTTTTTTATTTGATACGCTTGTGCGGACGGGAGCCGGGGCTTTTTCCTGTGGAACGGAGAAAGAATTAGACGGTCTGAATGCGCCCGTTTTGCGCCCGGTTTGAGGCTTACGGGCGGAACGGCGCGGTTTGGGAAATGCCATGGGATCAGGTTTCCTCAAGTTTGGCGTTCACGGAGAGCGCGTGGAGTTTGTCGAGGAGGTTTTCGTAGCCGCGGAAGATCATGTCGGCGTTGTGGATCACGGATCGGCCGGACGCGATGGTGGCCGCCACGATCATTGCCATGCCGGCGCGGATGTCCGGGCTGGACATCTCGCCGCCGTGAAGCGGGGACGGACCGGAGATCACCACGCGGTGCGGATCGCAGACGATGGCGTTCGCGCCCATGGAGATCAGGCGGTCGACGAAGTAGATGCGGCTCTCGAACATCTTCTCGAAGAAGAGGCAGGTGCCGCGCGCCTGGGTGGCGGCGACGATCATGCAGCTCATCATGTCGCTGGGGAACTGCGGCCACGGGCCGTCGGAGATGGTCGGGATGGCGCTGCCGAAATCGTTCTGCACGCGGAGGTTCTGGTCCGGCTTCAGGATGATGTGGTCGCGGTAGAACCGGAACTTGATGTTGAACTTCTCGTAGACGCGTTTCGCCATCCAGTAGTGCGAGGGCGGGAGCTTGCCGGTGATCTCGAGGCCGCCGCCGGTGGCCGCCGCCATCGCGAGAAAGCTGGCGGCTTCGATGTGGTCGGAGTCGAGGGTGAATTCCGCGCCGTGGAGCTCGGAAACGCCCTCGATGAAGAGCGTGTTGGAGTCGAGGCCGGTGATCTTCGCGCCCATGAGGTTCAGGAACTCCGCGAGCTGCTGCACGTGGGGCTCCGCGGCGGCGTTGCGGATGACCGTCTTTCCCTTCGCGAGGACGGCTGCGATCAGAATGTGCTCGGTGGCGGTCACGCTGGCCTCGTCCAGGAAGATGTCAGCGCCGGAAAGCCCGTTTTTCCCGACCTGGAAATGCACCACGGCGGTCTCCTGGTCGAACGTCTTGCCGATGCCGAGCTTCTCCAGACCGTAGAAATGCGAATCCAGGCGGCGGCGTCCGATGAAGTCGCCTCCGGGCAGGCCGATCGAGGATTCCCCGCAGCGTGCCGCCACGGCGCCGCCGAAGATGAACGAGGCGCGGAGCGCGGCGCATTTTTTCGGGGGCAGGGAGGCGGAGTCGATGTCGCGGGCGCAGATAACGACCGTGGAGCCTTCGCGCGTGACGGACGCGCCGAGGTCGCGGGCGAGGTCGAGCATGACCTCGACGTCGAGGATCTTCGGCATATTGTGGATGACGACTTCGTCGCGCGTGAGGATGGCCGCGGCGATGATGGGGAGCGCGGCGTTCTTGTTGCCGCCGGGGGTGATGACGCCGGAGACGCGCGCCGGACCTTCGATGACGATGCTTTTCATGATCTGGTGATTTCCTGTGGCTCGAAAAACTGTGGCTGGTGAAAAAACGGTGATTTGATAACGGAGGATGAAGCAATCAGATTCCCGCGAGCGAGAGCTCCCGCTGGTTCGTGCCCAGCAGCGGACGCAGGAGCAGATGGAGCGTGTGCGGCGGCAGGATGTCCATGATGCGCTCCGGCCATTCGACGAGCGTGTAGGCGCGCGGATCGTAGAGGTATTCGTCCACGCCGAACGCCAGCGCGTTGGTCGAGTTGTCGATGCGGTAGAGGTCGAGGTGGTACAGCACGCCGCCTGGGAAGGGGTATTCCTGCACGAGCGTGAATGTGGGGCTGCTCACGGGTTCGACGATACCGAGGGCGCGCGCAAATCCGCGCGCGAAGACCGTCTTTCCCGCGCCAAGCGTGCCGTGCAGGGCGATGACCGTGCCGGGCGGAAGCTGGCGCGCGATCGCGGCGGCGGCGGCCTCGGTCCCTTCGGGGGAATCCGAACGGACCGGGAGGCGCTGCGCCAGGAGCTCGGCGAATCCGTGCATGTCGAAGTTCATCGGGCGTCCTCGTCGTCAGATTCGGATTCCTTCAGGAGCGAGAAGACGCACTCGCCGTCGACGAAGGTGGCGACGGTGCGGCCCTTCGCGGCATAGCCGTTGAACGGCGTGTTGCGGGACTTCGAGTAGAAGTCGTTCGCGTCGATGATGTACTCGCAGTCCGGATCGATGACCGTGACGTCGGCAGGCGCGCCGACGGAGAGCGTCCCGGCATTGATGCCGAGGATGGTGGCGGGGCCGACCGTGAATTTGGAAATGATCTGCGACAGGGAAAGATAGTTCTTGTGGTACAGTTCGGTCAGCATCACGGGGACCGCGGTCTCCAAGCCGATGATGCCGAACGGCGCGTGGTCGAACTCGACGAGCTTGGCGGTCTGCGTGTGCGGCGCGTGGTCGGTGGCGATGGCGGCGATCGTGCCGTCCTGAAGCCCTTCGATGAGCGCCATGCGGTCCTCTTCGGCGCGCAGCGGCGGGTTCATCTTGTAGTTCGTGTCGAACTTCTTGACCTCGACGTCGGTCAGCGCGATGTGGTGCGGCGTAGCTTCGGCGGAGATGCGCACGCCGTCGGCCTGCGCTTCGCGGATCATGCGGACGGAGTTGCGCGAGCTGACGTGTTGGATGTGGATCTTCCAGTTTGCGAGGCGGGAGAGGACGATGTCGCGCGCCACGACGACTTCCTCGGCGGCGGACGGCATTGCCTTCATGCCGAGCAGGACGGACCAGTAGCCCTCGTGCATCACGCCGTCCCCGGCGAGGAACTTGTCTTCGCAGTGTTCGAGGATGGGGAGCCCGAAGTTTCCGGCGTACTCGACCACGTGCCGCATCAGCTCGTTGTCCTGGATGCAGGTGCCGTCGTCGGTGAGCGCGACGACTCCGGCGGCCTTGAGGCTGCCGACCGGCGACATTTCCTCGCCCTTGCGTCCGACGCTGAGCGCGCCTGAGGGGAGGACCTTCACCACGCCTTCGCGGGCGGCGAATTCCTTGATGTACTGGATGGTGGCTGCGTTGTCGGCGCACGGCGAGGTGTTCGGCATGGCGACGATCGAGGTGAATCCGCCCGCGGCGGCCGCCATGGTGCCGGTGCGGATGGTCTCGGCGTCGGTGTTGCCGGGCTGGCGCAGGTGCACGTGCATGTCGATCAGGCCAGGCGCGACCACGAGCCCGTGCAGGTTGATGGTCTCGGTCTCGTCGAGCGAGGGATCGAAGGAGCCGGGTTCGACGATGCGTCCGTCTTTGATCCAGAGGTCGCCGGTGCGGTCGATGTGGTTGGCCGGGTCGATGATGCGGCCGTTCTTGAGAATCCAGGAGTTTTTCTTGTTCATTTGAGTGCCCCCGCGACGAGGAAGAGGACGGCCATGCGGACCGCGAGGCCGTTGGTGACTTGTTCGAGGATGACGGACTGCGGACCGTCGGCGACGGCGGAGTCGATCTCGACGCCGCGGTTGATGGGGCCGGGGTGCATGATGAGCGCGTCTTTCTTGATGTAACGGAGCGTTTCCGGGTGGATGCCGAAGAAACGGGAGTATTCCCCGAGACTGGGGAAGTATCCGCGCTGCTGGCGTTCGAGCTGGATGCGGAGCAGGTTGATGACGTCGGCGTCGGCGAGGGCGTCCTTCAGGTTGTGGCAGACGCGGACGCCGATCTTCTCGAATTCGCGCGGCACGAGCGTGGCGGGCCCGGCGAACGTGACGTTCGCGCCAAGTTTGATGAGGCCCCAGGCGTTGCTGCGCGCGACGCGGCTGTGGAGGATGTCGCCGACGATGACCACGTTCAGCCCTTCGATGCGGCCCTTCTTCTCGCGCATGGTGAAGATGTCGAGCAGCGCCTGCGTCGGATGGCTGTGCGCACCGTCGCCCGCGTTCACCACGCCCATGTTGAGCTCGCGGGCAAGGAAGTTCGGGGCGCCGGTGGCCTGGTGGCGGATGACCACGATGTCGGCCTGGAGCGCCTGGATGTTCTTGAGCGTGTCAAGCAGGGTCTCGCCCTTGCGGAAACTGCTCACGTCGGCGTTCATGTTGATGATGTCGGCGCTGAGGCGCTGCTCGGCGAGCTCGAAGGATACGCGCGTGCGCGTGCTCGGCTCGACGAAGAGGTTCACGACGGTGCGTCCGCGGAGCGCAGGCACTTTCTTGACGTTCCGCTGGGAGACCTTCTTGAACTCTTCGGCTGTGTTCAGGATGTGGAGTATCTCGTCCCGCGAGAGGTCGTAGAGAGACAGCAGATCCTTTTTCGTCCATTGAAAATCCATTTCGTGTGGTCCTTATTGTTTTTTGACCTTGAATACACTGTCGGTGCCGTTGCATTCCACCCAGTCCATGCACACGCGCCATTCGGGGCCGACCGAAACCTTCATCCCGACGTAGTCGGCATGGATGGGGAACTCGCGACCGCCGCGGTCGATGAGGGCGGCGAGGCGGATCTGGCCGGGACGCCCGAAATCGGTCAGGGCGTCGAGCGCGGCGCGCACGCTTCGTCCGCTCTGGAGGACGTCGTCGGCGAGGATGATGATCTTGTCGTTGATGTCGAACGGGATGTTGGTCTCCCGGATCATGGGGAGCGTCTTCCGTTTGCCGATGTCGTCGCGGTACATGGAAATGTCGAGCGTGCCGACCTCAACTTCGCGCCCCGTGCTTTCACGGATGCTGCGCGCGATGCGTTTGGCGAGGGGGACGCCGCCCGCCTGGATGCCGATCAGCGCGACAGACTCCGGCGGATCGTTCGCGATGTGCTCGCAGATGGCCTCCGATATCTTCCCGATGGCCTCCGTGATGCAGTCGCCTTCGAACATGGTTTCGTGTTCAGATTCGTTGTCGTTCATGCGTGTGGTTTCCTGTTCGATGCTTGTGCGGCCGCATCCCCGGGATCGGGGGCGCACGATATGTGCGTATTCGTGCGCGGGCGATATGCGCGCGCGAAAACCGGCCTTTTTACAATAACGCCGATTCGCGGAATATTCCAGTTGTGTTTTCATTTTTTCCATAAAAAAAACGGGCGGAAACTTGATTTTGCGTCGAAGCGGGGATATAATAATTAAGATAGCCGGTCGTCCGCGGTCCGTGCGGATGAAATCGACCACCCTTTTCCTACGACACCGAAACAGGAGTTTTTGAAGTCATGCTTCGTTTTCGTTCTCTTTTGATCGCCGCGATCCTGTCCATCGCGTCCATCCCGTTCCTCGCCGATGCGCAGACCTCCGGCGCGGAAGCCGCGGCCGCGCCCGTCTCGACCGTGTCTTCCGGGAAGATCACCGCCGTGCCGTTCCGCGCGGGCACGATCCTTTCCGCCGAGATCGGCAAACAGAAACCGGCGTTCGACGTCGAATCCGAGTTCGACAAGCCCGCGATCGAGAATCCGGCGTGGATCGAGCTGATCGTGAAGCTGGACAACGGACGCAGCATCAGCCGGTTCGACTACGAGATCGTCGGCAAAAACGGCACTTACCCGTGCTTTGCGGTCGCCGAGGGCGCCGACGGATATTCCGTCGATCCCGAAAAATGGGTCATCAAGACTCCTCATCCGCTGAAATACTATCGTCTGCTGTTCCCCGTGAGACAGGACGAGATATCCGCGGCGAAAAAGGAACTTCTGCCTGTGACGCTGAAGGTGAAACTCTACGAATCCGCGCTTGCGCCCGCTTCGTTCCAGGTGCGCGTGATGCCGGAAGGAAAGAGCTTCACGCGCGTGTCGTCCATCCACCCGGAAGGCATCTGCAACATGACCTATCACGAGGCGTTCGAGTCCGGCAACTGAGTCGAATTCAGACATAGCCCGACAAAAAAGCTTCCCTGCCGCGAGCGAATCCGGAGGGAAGCTTTTTTTGTGTCCTGAATGGGAGAAGAACGAGGAGATTATTTCTTTTCCGCCTTGTCCTCTTCGGCCCAGCGGTCGAAACACCCCTGAATGAAGTCGATGGTCTTCTGGTGCGTCTCGTGGCTGTTCTGGGCGACTTCCATGGGCGGGCCGAACTCGAACCGGACGGGGCGTTCGGGATGGAGCGGGCCGAGGTCGCGCAGATACTTGCCTGTGGAGAGGAAGTCGGTCTTCAGCGCCATGGGCAGGACGGAGACGCCCGCGGATTTCGCGAGCTTGATGCCGATGGTGTTGAACTGCGACGGATCGAACGTGTCCGTGCGCGTGGACTGGGGGAAGACGATCATGGATATCCCGGATTCGAGCATCTTTTTGCCCTCGGTGAGGACTGTTTTGAGGTCTTCGCGGGCGTTGGTGCGGCCGACCGGGATCGCATGGAACGACAGCAGAATATGACGGAAGAACGGCACGTCCAGCAGGGATTTCTTCACGACGAACGAGAAGTCGATATGCTCGCGAATGATCGCGTGGAGCACGGCCGTCTCCAGCAGGCTCATGTGGTTGCCCACGATCACGACCGGCTTGCCGCCGAGTTCGCGAAGGTGGTTGAGGCCGCGGATGTGGATGCGGCCGCCGCAGCGTTCGATCAGGCGGATGTTGCGGGAGGAATACATGATCTGTTCTTCCTTCCCGAGCCTGCCGTGCGAGGCGGTGTTGCCGCTCAGGATAAACGTCCAGAAATTGCTCTGATAGAAATACCAGCGGCTGTGAAGCCAGAGGTGGAACGCGAGGGAACAGCGGTTGGACTCGGGCGTATCGTAACTGTCCATGCCGTCGAAGAGATAATGGGACATTTCGGAACCGTGTTTGTGATGAATGTTTGAGCTCGCGGCGTCAGTTTCGGGGGAAGCCCCCTTAAAAAGACGCAAACCTACTTCAATAATTTACATCATAAACCGGTGTTCTTCAAGCGGGAAACGCCATTGCGGCGCGTCTTTTTCCGTATTTTTTTCATGCGGCGGAATTTTTTACATTTTTTTGCCGTTTTGCACGGTTTTACACTTGTATGCAACATAAAACGTGATACATTGTATTCTCGTTTTTACGGCACAACAAAAACACACAAGAAGGACACGGCAAGCATGCTGAAGGATGTGTACGATTACTACAGCCATGACGACTGGGCACTGATGAAAGCGGAAATCGACCGCCGGGAGACCCCGTTCCTGGTCGTCAACCTGAACATCATCCGCCGCAACTACGAGGCGCTCCGGAATCTGTACCCGTTCGCTCATATCTACTACGCCGTGAAGGCGAACCCCGCGCCGGAAGTCCTGACCATCCTGCGCGACATGGGGGCGTGCTTCGACATCGCGTCCGTGTACGAACTCGACCAGATCCTCGCGCTCGGCGTCTCGCCCGACCGCATCAGCTACGGCAACACCATCAAGAAGGCGAAGGACATCGCCTACGCCTACGGCAAGGGCGTCCGGCTCTTCACGACCGACAGCGAATCCGACATCCGCAACCTCGCACAGTACGCGCCGGGTTCGCGCGTCGCATGCCGCATTCTGACCGAGGGCGGCGAGACGGCGGAATGGCCGCTTTCGCGCAAGTTCGGATGCCATCCGGACCTCGCGATCGACCTCATCATGCTCGCGAAGGAGCTCGGCCTGAATCCGTGCGGCGTGTCGTTCCACGTCGGGTCCCAGCAGCGCGACATCGGCGCGTGGGACTCCGCGATCTCGAAGGTCCGCTATATCTTCGACTATCTCGCGGAACACGGCGTCAAGCTCAATCTCGTGAACATGGGCGGCGGCTTCCCGGTCAAATACATCTCGAAGACCAGCACGCCGCGCGTCTATGCAGAGGAGATCACGCGCTACTTGAACGAAGACTTCCCGAACGGGCTTCCCGAGGTCATCCTCGAACCCGGGCGTTCGCTTGTCGCAGAGTCCGGCGTGCTCGTGACCGAGGTCGTGCTCGTCTCGAAGAAATCCAACGTCGGCGTCGACAAATGGGTCTACCTCGACACCGGACTCTTCAACGGTCTGATCGAGACCATCGGCGAGAGCATCAAGTATCCGCTGTACAGCGACGCCGAGGGCAAGCCGTCCGACAACTTCGTGATCGCCGGCCCCACGTGCGACAGCCAGGACATCATGTACGAGAAGTTCCGCAACGCTCTCCCGTGCGGCATCAAGCCGGGCGACCGCGTCTACTGGCTCACGACCGGAGCCTATACGGCGAGCTACTGCGCCGTCTGCTTCAACGGCTTCCCGCCGCTGAAGACGTATTTCGTGAAGTAGGCGAAGCCGTTTTCCGGAACCGACCACATACAAAGAGGCTGCCCCGGTGTTTTCGGGACAGCCTCGATCATTTCAATTTAGATCGCCGAACAATCACTTCTTCGGCTGTTTGAGCTTCACCAACGCGTCGTAGCACGGTTTCGCCTTCAGCTCGCGGTCGAAGAGCAGGGGGTGGTTCGTACGGCCGCGGACCGGGAATCCGTTGAGCCAGCTGGTGCCGTCGTCGAGCCCCCAGACGGTCACGGAGTACATGTCCTTGCTGTGCTTGAGGAAGACCTTGAAGATGTCGACGTAGCGGTCGGCGAGCTTCTTGGAGACCTCGTCAGGGAGGCCCTTCGTGTACGGGTTGTTTTTCTCCTGGTATTCCTGCGTGGCGGAGATGTCCGCCGTGACCCGCCCGTTGGAACGGGGCAGGACGTCGACGTCCATTTCCGTGACCATGACCTGTACGCCCGCGTCGGCGTATTTTTTGATGGCTTCCTCAATCTGCTTCGAGGACGGATAGTCCAGCAGATAGTGCCCCTGCATGCCGACGGCGTCGATGAGGCCTTTCTTCCTGAGTTCTTTCGCGAGCTTGGAGATGCCGTCGCGCTTCGCAGGCGTGTCGGCGTTGTAGTCGTTGTACACGAGCTTGGCGGAGGGGTCGGCGGCGCGCGCGAACTCGAACGCCTTTTCGATGAAGTCGTCGCCGACGATGCGCTTCCATTGCGAATTGCGGAGCGTGCCGTCCTCGTTGAACGCCTCGTTCACCACGTCCCACGCGTCGACCTTGCCCTTGTAGTGTTTCATCACGCCTTCGATATGGTTCTTCATGCGCTTCAGGACGAGCTCGCGCGTGGCGGGCTGCCCATTCTCGCCCTGGAACACCCACTGCGGGGTCTGACTGTGCCAGATGAGCGTGTGTCCGTGGATCTTCATCTTGTTTTTCTGCGCGTATTTCACGAGGTCGTCGCCGGCGGCGAAGTTAAACTTGCCTTCCTGCGGCTCGGTGGCGTCCCATTTCATGCAGTTCTCCGGCGTGATGCAGTTGAACTGCGACGCGGCGAGGTCGGCACGGGTCTTGTCCTGCTGGCTTGTGATCCGCTGGTTGAGGGCGACGCCGATCAGGAAATCCTTCTCGTAGAGTTTCCCGAGGTTGGTCTTCGGAGTGTCCGCGGCGAAGAGCGCGGACACGGACGCCGCTGCGGCGAGCACGAACAAAGCTTTTTTCATCATGGACCGGTTCCTTTCATTTGGTGCATGTGAGGTGAAGGAATCAGAGAACGACTCTGTCTGACGATAGTATAGTCTTTTTCCGTGGGAAAAGCAAGGGGCTGAACCACCCGTTTTTCACGAAAAACATGGTTTCGGAAGCCTTTCGGCGTTAACTAACGGACGGGAACTGCCGGGGGGAAAGGAAAAGATAGGACCTTTAAGACCTATCTTTTCTTTTGAGGAAGTTGGGAGCGCGGCGGGGCAGGAAAAGAAAGCCGCCCCGGAGACGGAATGCTGTCTTCGGGGCGGGGTATGTTGATTGCGGAAAAACGGGGCAGGGCGGGGGATCAGCCGCCGTGCTTCGCCGGATCGTCGTTCGCGAGCGGGGAATGGTACTCGGGATCGCATGCGGCGTTGTTCGCGGCAAGCTCGGAATCGTCGCGGACGAGCTTGAAGCGCGCCTTGATCTTCTCGCAGAGTTCGACGCGTTTCTCCTCGGATTCGTATTTCAGCTGACGCCAGTTCCAGTGGAATCCGTCGTCCGCCCAGCGTGGCACGATGTGGAGGTGCGCGTGCATCACGACCTGGCCGGCGGTCGTGCCGTCGGAGAGGTGGAAGTTGAAGCCGTCCGCCTCGAGCCCGTGGCGCATGGCGGCGCCGATGCGCGCGCCGACGAGGAACATGCGGCCCGCGGTGGCTTCCGGGATGGTGGCGGCGCTGGTGTGGTGTTCCTTCGGGATCACGAGGACGTGCCCGAAGTTGATGGGGAAGAGGTCGAGGAAGGCGAGGACGAGGTCGTCCTCGTAGACTTTCACGGACGGGACTTCGCCGTTGACGATGCGGCAGAAAAGGCAGTTTTCCATGGTGGGATCCTTTCAGGTTTGATTATTCGATGTTGTAGAGTTTCAGTTTCCGGTGGAGCGTGCGCCTGCTGATGCCGAGTTTTTCGGCGGCGCGGCTGCGGTTGCCGCCGCATTCGTTCAGGGCGCGCTCGATGAGGATGCGCTCGTTCTTCTCCAGGTCGCAGGACGGCGCGGCGAGGATGTCGCGCGTGATGCCGGGCGAGGAGGATTCGCGGATATTCACGGGGACGTTTTCGAGTCCGATCTCGCCGGTGCGGCAGAGAACGACCATGTTTTCCACGCAGTTGCGGAGCTCGCGGATATTGCCGGGCCAGCGGGCGGCGCAGAGCGCGGCCATCGCGGGCTCGGAGATGGTCATGTTCTCCTTGCCGTTCTCGGCGGCGATCTGGGAGAGGAATCCGCGCACGAGGATCGGGATGTCCGAGGTGCGTTCGCGGAGCGGCGGGATCAGGATCTTCACGACGTTGAGGCGGTAGTAGAGGTCCTCGCGGAACGCCCCGGAGGCGACCATCTGCTCCAGGTCGCGGTTCGTGGCGGAGACGATGCGGACGTCGACCGTGATGTTCTGCGTGCCGCCGACGCGTTCGAAGGAACGCGTTTCGAGGACGCGGAGGAGCTTGACCTGGACGGGGAGAGGGACCTCGCCGATCTCGTCGAGGAAGATAGTGCCGCCGTCGGCCTTTTCGAAGAACCCCTTATGCTGTTCGACCGCGCCGGTGAACGCGCCTTTTTCGTGGCCGAAGAGCTCGCTTTCGAACAGCGTTTCCGGGATGGCGGCGCAGTGGATCGCCACGAAGTCGCCCTTGCGGCCGCTGAGTTCATGCAGGGCGCGCGCCACAAGCTCCTTGCCGGTTCCGCTTTCCCCCTGGATCAGCACGCTGGAACGCGTCGGCGCGATCTGCTTGACGGTGTCCATGACCTGGCGGATCGCGGGGGAGTCGCCGAGGATGTGCGGGACCACGCGGCGGGATTCATCGAGCTTGCGTTTGAGCTCGGCGTTCTCGGATTTGATATTGCGCGTCTCGAGGGCGCGCTTGATGCGGAGCTCGAGCTGGTCGATGTCGACGGGTTTCGTGACGAAATCAAACGCGCCGAGCTTCATCGCCTCGACGGCGGTGTCGATCGAGCCGTAGGCGGTGAACAGGATGCACGGCGGCGGATCGGGGAGGGAGAGCGTCTTTTTCAGCACGTCGAACCCGCCCGCGCCGGGCATGCGGATGTCGGTCAGGACCAGGTCGTAGGTGTTCCGGGAAAGCAGGTTCACGCCGATCTCGCCGTCTTCGGCGGTCGTGACGTCGTATTCGGGGCGGAGAAACCGTGCGAGGACTTCGCGCGAGCCGCGTTCGTCATCGACGATGAGGATGGACGGTTTTGCATTCGGTTTTGTCATTCGGCTTGGCCTTCCTTGGTCTGGATCTGTTTCTGTTCGTCCGGGGCGGGCAATCCGCGCACGAGGCGGAACCGCCGGGGCAGGCTGATCGTGAACGTGGTCCCGGCGTTCTCGCGGCTGTCGACGGCCAGGCTGCCGCCGTGTTCGCGGACGATGCGCTCCACGATCATGAGCCCGAGGCCGGTGCCGGCGTTCTTCGTGGTGAAGAACGGACGGAATATCTTCTGCATGTTTTCGGGCTTGATGCCGCATCCGCTGTCGGATACGGAGAGCATCACGAAGTTGTCGTCGGCGCCGCACCGGACCGTGAGCTTTCCGCCCATCGGCATCGCCTGCATGGCGTTGCGTGCGAGGTTGTAGAACGCCTGTTTGAGCTGGTTCGCATCGCCCTTGATCTGGGGGACGTTTTCGCCCCAGTAGAACTCAAGCTGGATCTTGCGGTCGGTGATCTCCTGCCGCATGAAGTTCAGGGAATCCAGCACGAGCGACTTCAGGTCGAGGGTTTCGAAGACGGGCTTGCCGGGGCGCAGCGCGTGCAGGAATTGGTTGATGATGGCGTCGAGGCGTTCCACCTCGGAACGCGCCTCGGCGACCTCTTGGACGGCGTCGGACAGGTTCGCGTCCGGGTTCTTCAGGAGCCGCTGAAGAAACTGGAGATGCAGATAGAGGCTGTTCAGCGGATTCCCGATCTCGTGCGCGACCTCGGCGGCGAGGACGGAGACCGCTTTGCCGCGTTCGGATTCCGCCATGTCGGCGGCTCGCTCCATCGTGGCAGTGATGTCGTTCAGGATCAGCGCGTACGGGGCGTCCTCCCGGTCGATGGGCAGCGCATACATCTGCACGATGCGGTGTTCCGGATAGGTCAGCTCGAGTTCCTGGCGCATGGACTTCCGGCTTCCGATGGCGGAATCCGCGAGCAGGAGGTCGAGGTTGAGTCCGGGGAGCATCTTCTCGACGGGGAGGGCGGAGGCGTTTTCGGGCAGGCCGAGGAATTCCTGCGCGGCAGCGTTGTGATACAGCACGGTGTGCGCGGGCGAGATCACCAGGATGGCTTCCTGCAGGCTGTCGAACAGCGAGCTGAGGAACCTGTGTTCCTTCGAGATCATCTGGATGAAATTCTGAAGGTTGACGCTGTCAAGTTCGCCGATGCGGTTCATGACGCGATCCTTCATGGTTCTGGGACACATGATAACACTCCATGCTAGCGGTGGTATTTGCGACATTTTGTCTCAAATATACATCGGTTTCGCGGAAAAGTCAAACATAAATCGTTTTTTCGCAGAAGAGATGATCCCGAAATGAAGTGCGTTTCCGGCTTTTGTTCAGGGAAAGCAGAAAGACCGTATCCTTTTTTGATATCAGGCTTGAATTTGTTTTTCGGAAGAGGTATATTAAAACAGCATAAGAGAACTGACCTCGCCCCCGGGTGTTTTCGCCGCGGTAAAACACTGTATCGCCGTTCGCAAGGGGGAATCGCACTGTGCCGCAACCGAACCCGCAAGGAGTCATTTCCCCGTATGATCAACGCAACCTATGCAAGAAGTTTCTGGGTGAGGTTGTTTTACGTTTCCGGCATCCTGCGGAATACGACGTATCATCTTCTGGAAAAGAACAACGTGCAGTTCAATTTCGCGGAACGCCCGATCGTCCAGTTCTTTTTCGGATGCCCTGACGCCCGCCCCGCGATGAAAGACCTTCTGACGGTTACGGGGCTTTCCTCCGGCGCACTGTCGCAGGCTGTGGACGCTCTGATCGAGGACGGGCTGCTGGAACGCGTCCAGTCCGAACAGGACCGCAGGTCCTATCTGATCCAGGTCACGGAAAAGCTCCGCCTCTACCGGACGACCCCGCTCCGCCACTTCGAGGGGATGCTGGAGGCACTTCGGCAAAGCAGCGGGATGACGCAGGAAGAAATGACGATCACGGAAGACGTTTTTGTGAAGCTGGCGAGAAGCCGGACCGGCGGAGAGCTCGCCGTGGTCCGGCAGCCGTCCGACCTGACTGTCCCCGGACTCGTGTCACATGAATGGAACAGCTGGGAGAATCTGAGCTCGCTTCCGGTCTGGAGCCTCGTCCTGCACTTCACGACGAACCTGAAGGTGCCGGCGATGGTGTATTACTACGGAAAACGCGGCCGCATGACGCTCGGCAAACTCCGTCTGATGCATCAGCTGTTCTATCTCTCCGACCACAAGGTCGACACCCCCATGGTCAAGGACCTGGCGGCGCGGTTCCGGGTGCCGTCGGGCGTGGTCTCCCAGACATTGAACGCGATGATCCAGGACGGGATGGTGGAACGCGTTCCTTCGCCGCATGACCGCCGCACGGTCGGCATCCGGCTGACGCAGCAGGGGCTCCGCATGCGGCGGCAGTGCGCCTCGTCGTATACCTGTTTCATGCAGAATTTTCTCAGCCAGATCGAACCGGAAAAGATCGAAGTCTTCGACCGCATCCTGAACATGACGATCAATTTCCTCAAGACGGACGGCAAGGTGTTTCTCATGCCCGGAGAAACGTCCGGATTATACGATTGAATCATCCTGCGGCGAAAGAACAGAAGAGGGGGAGGAATGGACTGATTCACCCACCCTCCCTCCCGACGGCGTTCTCCATGACGGACAGCATGGTGATCGCCAGTTCTCCCGCCGACTGCGTGTTCTGGCCTGTGAGCAGCATCCCGTCCGCCACCACGTGCGGTTTCCACGGTTCGGTGCATACGTATTCCGCTCCGCAGCGGCTCAGGCGTTTCCCCAGAGAAAACGGCACGACCCGGTCCAGCGCCATCTGGCGTTCCTCGTCGTCGCTCGCTCCGGTCACGCGGTGTCCGTTCAGGATGCTTTGTCCCGAAGGTGTCTTCGCGGAAAGAAGCGCGGCTCCTCCGTGGCGGATCGCCGCGACGGTCTTGCCTGAGCGGACGAAATCTTCCAGCAGTTCCGCGTTGTCCCGGTCGGCCGAGAGGTCCCAGAACGAGCCGTATCCTCCGGGATAGTACACCGCGTCGAAGTCATCCTGCCTGATCTCCTCCAGCGGGACCGATCCCAGCAGAAGCGCCTTTTTCCGTTTCAGCCAGACCTCCGGGTCGAAGAACTCAAGTCCGGATCCGCGCATGCTGTCCGGGTCGACCGGTATCTCCCCGCCGCGCGGCGATGCGACCGTCACTTCGTATCCTGCCTCGGACAGGATGTCGTATGCAACGGCGAAATCCTCCAGCCAGACACCCGTTTTCCGGTTTCTCAGCACCCCCATCCGTTCATGCGAGGTGACGACGAACAATATTTTTCCGCGTTTCATGTTTCCCCCTTCCGTTTGCAATTCGGCGGCCGATCCCGCCCGGCTCCTCCTCCCCGGAGCGTCCCCGTCGTGATACTATGCCACGCACCGGCATAAAAATCAAGCCGGACATAAAAAAAACACGGTCCGCGAGAAGAGATTCATCGAAATGTTGAAAAAAACATTGGCAAAATGAAAAAAGGATGGTATATTAGAGTAATCGTAAGCGCGCGACCTCAAAACGAAACCGGGCCGGCGCGCTCCGCCGCAACTCAGAAACCTCGAACAAGCCGGAGTCGAAATGGCAAAGCTGACAAGCAACACATCAGGCAATTTCAGGACGTACGGACTCAAAACGCGTGATTCCGGGCGCCGCCGCACGGGACTGTACCGTGTCGCGGCCGTGCTGCTGATCCTGATCATCTGCGGTGCGGCACTGTGGGGACTGAAACGGCATCTGGACAGCCGCGGATCCATTCCGCCCGGCGGCGTGAAGCCGGTGCCGGACAACGACGCCGCGGCGCTGACGTTCGCGGACGAACGCGCCTTTGCCGGCAGCGAGGAAACGGACGCCGCCATCCGGGAGTACCGCGCCCGAGAGAATGACGATTCGGCTTCCCAGTTCGATCTTCAGGAATTCGAACGGCAGCGGCAGGAGCGGCAGAAAAAGCTCTACGACGAAGCGCTTCAGGCGTTCAATGAGCGCAAATTCGAGAAATGCCGTTCGATGCTCCGCGACATGCTCGCGTCCATGGATGCCTCTGACAGGATGTTCGACCCGGCTGCGAACCTGCTCGGACGCGCCAGCATGAACATCTACCGCAGCGGAACCGATTCCGAGACCAACGTCGACTACACGGTCAAGAGCGGCGACACGCTTTCCAGGATCGCGCTGGACTACAACACGTCCGTTTCGGCGATCCAGAAGGCCAACGGCATGACCACGACCCGCCTGAACATCGGGCAGAAGCTCAAGATCCCGCAGAGCGTGTGGTCCATCGAAATCCGCCGCAGCGACAACAAGCTCATCCTCTCCGCGAACAAAAGACTCTTCAAAATATACAACGTCTATCCCGGTTCCGCCATCTCGCAGTCCTTCTCCGGGACCTTCCGGATCTTCTCCAAGCAGAAAGACCCGGTCTGGCGCGTGGACGGACAGACGTATCAGCCCGGCTCCGCCGGGAACATCATCGGTTCCCGCTGGATGGCGCTCAAAGGGACCGGCGCCAGTGCAAACGCAGCCGGCACCGCCATCCACGGCACGAACCGCGCCGGCACGCCCGACACTTCGCCCGGCGCGCCCGGTTATTTCAGAATGTCGAACGACGACGTAAAAGAACTGTACGACCTCGTCCCGTGCGAGACGTCCGTGGAGATCAAATGATCCGCCCGCCGGATGCGCGCCGCGAGGCCCGAACATAAAGGAAACGAATCCAATGTCCATTGCAGTCCTGGAATTTGAAAAGCCCCTTGCCGAACTGGAAGACCAGATCGACGCCATCATGCGCATGGACGCCGCCGGATCGGGCGACCATTCCAAAGAACTCCGGTCCCTGCGCAGGAAACTGACCGCGGCCAAGAAGACCATCTATTCCAAGCTCACCCCCTGGCAGCGCGTCCAGCTCGCCAGACATCCGTACCGCCCGTATTCCCTCGACTACATCTCCCGCATCTGCACCGATTTCATGGAGTTCCACGGCGACCGCAGGTTCGCCGACGACCCTGCCATCGTGGGCGGATTCGCCCGCATCGACGGCGTCCCCGTGATGATGATCGGCACGCAGAAGGGCCGCAACGTGAAGGAAAACGTGTTCCGCAACTTCGGCTGCCCGAACCCGGAAGGCTACCGCAAGGCGCTGCGCCTGATGAAGGTCGCCGAGCTCGCCGGACTCCCG
>JBGUKB010000059.1:0-8264 GCA_045114235.1 Victivallales bacterium | reverse complement strand
TTCGAAGGTGCTGACGAAACGAAGAAAGACGACGACGGCAATCACTTCTTTACGAGGCCCGACGGATGGCTGTGCTATGGTCACAGGCCCGGATTCTCCTTGAAAATGAGGTGAAACGGCATTTGGCCAGAAAAGAGGGTAAGATGAAGACAGGAGTCGTTTTGGCTGGTGTTGTCGCCTTGTTCGCGAAAGCCGCAGTCGCGGCCGAATGTCCGCCAGGTTGCAGACCGTATTCGCGTCCGGCGGCCGAAAAGCGCACATTGCGCTCGGAAACCGTAGACAGGGCGGTTGCCGCAGTCGCAGCGAAAATAGGCGACCAGCGCATCAGGAAGATGTTCGAGGCATGCTACCCGAACACGCTTGACACGACGGTGAAGGGCAAAGGCTACGTCATCACCGGCGATATAGACGCCATGTGGCTCAGGGACTCGGGCCAGCAGGTATGGCCGTATCTCAGGTTCGCGAAGGACGACCCTGCCGTGCGGAATCTCGTCCGCGACCTGCTTGTGCGTCAGTTCGACTGCCTTTTGCACGACCCCTACGCCAACGCCTTCTACGACGACGAAAAGCGAGAGAGCCAATGGAAGAGCGACAAAACCGAAATGAAGCCGGGGGTGCACGAGCGCAAGTACGAGCTCGACTCCTTGTGCTATCCGCTGCGCCTTGCGCATGGCTATTGGAAGGCTACGGGCGACAAAACCCCCTTTGGCGACAGATGGCTCGATGCCGTCGGAACAGTCCTTGCGACGATGCGCGAGCAACAGCGGAAGGGCGGACAGAGGACGTCCTACCGCTTCGAACGCGAAAACGCGAAGGCGACCGACACCTTGACGAACGCCGGCTGGGGCCCGGAAGTAAAGCCCGTCGGACTGATAGCGAGCGCGTTCCGTCCTTCCGACGATTCGTGCACGTATCCGTTCCTCGTGCCGTCGAATTTCTTCGCCGCAGACGTCCTTGAGAAGACGGCGGAAGTCCTCGAGAGCGCGAACGGAGCGAAGCGCCTTGCGGACGAGTGCCGCGCCCTCGCCGGAGAAGTCCGCGAGGCGCTGCGCAGCCACGCCGTGGTCAAGACGGAGAAGTACGGCGAGATCTACGCGTTCGAGGTCGACGGACGCGGCGGGGCGCTTTTGATGGACGACGCCAACGCACCGTCCCTTCTTTCGCTTCCCTACCTGTGCGGCGTCGACAAGGACGATCCCGTGTATCTCAACACGAGGCGCTTCGTCCTGAGCCGCGACAACCCCTTCTGGTTCGAAGGCAAGGCGCTGAAGGGAATAGGCTCGCCCCACACGGAGAAGGGGCGCGTCTGGCCGATGTCGATCATAATGCGCGCGCTTACCGCCCAGACGTCCGGAGAGGCGAAAGAGTGCCTTTCGGCGCTCGCGAACTGCACCGCCGGAACCGGCTTCATGCACGAAGGCGTGGACGCGGACGATCCGGCGAAGTATTCGCGAAGCTGGTTCGCCTGGGCCAACACGTTGTTCGGGGAACTCGTCTGGAACATGGTGTCTCGCGGCGAGATAGAGCCGCCTCCGAACGATTTGTCCTCATGGGTGCGACCCGAAATCGGCACGGGCGGGAACGGGCATGCGTTTCCGGGCGCGGCATATCCGTTCGGATTGGTCCAGGCCGGACCCGACACCGGCTGCGACGGGTGGGGACATTGCTCGGGATACCGCTTCGAAGAGAAGGAAATCAAAGGCTTCTCGCAGACGCACCTCAGCGGCACGGGATGCACCGACCTCGGCGATTTCCTGTTCTTCCCGTATTGCGGCCCATCGCGCGAAGACGGTTTTTCGAGCGATTTTGACAAGGGTTCGGAAACGATGGAGCCCGGCTATTACGCGGTTGACCTCGGCAGGTCCAGGACGCGAGTGGAGGTTTCCGTAAGTCCGCACTGCGCGATATACCGCTTCACTTTTCTCGACGGAGGCGGCGCGAACATAATGTTCGACAACCAGTGGGCGATCGGCGATCCGGGCAGGAATCAGATGCACGACGTCAAGATCTCCGACGACGGCAGACGCAGATTCGAAGGCGAGAAGCGGCGCTGGGGATGGGTGCACAGGACTTTCGCATTCTCGCTTGAATTCGACAGGGACTGGTCCGGCTTTTCCGATCTGCCCGCCACCGGCGGCAGACGCGACGCGGGACGCCGCAATTTCCGGTTCGACATGAAGCGCGGCGAGACGCTGACCATGAAGATCGGCCTGTCTTCTGTCTCGCCCGGAAAGGCCCGCCGGAATCTCGACGCGGAAATCCCCGGCTGGGACTTCGCGAAGACGAAGGCGGACGCGAGGGCGGCGTGGAACGGGATGCTTTCGAAGATGACCGCCAAAGGCGGCGCGGCGGAACTCGAGACTTTCTACACCGCGCTGTACCATCTTTTCCTGCAGCCCGTGAACATGGCCGACGTCGACGGCGAGTATCGCGGCGACGAGGATATAGTCAAGAAGTCCCCCTGCGGCGAATACTACTCGACTTTCTCGTTCTGGGATACCTTCCGCGCGGCCAATCCGCTGTACACGATTCTCGTGCCGGAGAAGATAGCGCCGATGGTCGCGTCCTGCGTCGAGCACCAGAGCATCGCCGGATTCCTGCCGATCTGGGCGTTGTGGGGCAAGGACAACCAGTGCATGATCGGCACGCACTCGATTCCTCTGCTCGCCGACGCCTATTTCAAGGGACTTCTCGGCGGCAACGATCCGGAACGCGTTTACCGGGCCATACGCGCCACTCTGCGCGAGAACCACCCCCGCCGCCAGAAGGAGAACTGGGACGTGCTCGACAGATACGGATACTATCCATTCGACAAGATAAGGTCGGAATCCGTCTCGCGCCTGCTGGAATGCGCATACGACGACTGGTGCGCTGCGAAGATGGCGAAGGCGCTCGGACACGCGGATGACGCCAGGTTCTTCGCGAAGAGGGCGGGATACTGGAAAAACGTCATAGACCCTTCGACGGGATTCGCGCGCGGACGCGACTCGGCGGGCAACTGGCGCGAGCCGTTCAATCCGTTCGCGCTCGGACATGACGCAAGCCGCGAGAACGACTTCACGGAGGGCAACTCCTGGCAGTGGACGTGGCACGTGCTGCACGATCCGGAAGGGCTCGCCGCCGCGCTGGGCGGCAAGGCGAAGGCCGCCTCGAAGCTCGAAGCGCTCTTCGCACAGCCCGAAAAAGCGGAAGGCATGGGGTTCACTTCGGACGTGACGGGACTCATCGGACAGTACGCCCACGGCAACGAGCCAGGACACCATACGGTGTATCTGTTCAGGTATTTCGGCAAGGGCTGGCGCACGGAGGAGCTCGTGCGCGAGATCTGCGACAAGTTCTACAGGGCCGCCCCCGACGGGCTTTGCGGCAACGAGGACTGCGGACAGATGAGCGCATGGTACCTGCTTTCGGCGGCGGGATTCTATCCGCTGAACCCCGCGAGCGGCGAATACGTGCTCGGCGCTCCGCAGTTGCCGAAGGTGTCGTTCGATGTCGGGAACGGGAAGCGGTTCACCGTCTTGGCGAAGAACCTCTCGCGCGAAAACAAGTACGTGAAGTCCGTCAGGCTAAACGGTCGTCCGCTTGCGGGATTCGTCTTGAGGCACAAGGATGTCGCAAAGGGCGGAAAGCTGGAGTTTGAAATGAGTTCAGTCCGCGAGCGGAAAGGGGACAGGTGATGGTTCTTGCGGTAATCGCGGCCGTGTGGTTCGACGCGTCCGTCCCCGGATGCGGAGAATGGACCGGATCGTCGGACGCGGACAATCTCAAATACTCGCTGGTCGCAGCTCGTCCGGCGTCGGACCGTGTCGCGACGGTCCGCTTCTCGGCTCCTACGGAATGCGGAGAATATCTCCCGGAGCCGCAAGGCGGCGTTTCACTTGCAGCGTTCGACGGCAGTTTCTGGTGTCTTGCCGAAGAAGACGGCACTAACACATGGGCGCGCCTTTCGGGGGCGGCTCCAGACGGCGGGGATGCCGTGTCTATCTCGGTTTCGTTCAGGCTTTCCGGCGATTCGCTTGTCGCGAGATATTGCATAGGCCAAACTGTCCTCGTCGATGCGTCCTCGCGGGAATGGATTCCGCTCGCTTTCGGCGGCGACGCTGCGGAAGTAGCCTCGTTCGCCTTTGGCGGCGTCAGTAGCGTCGATTCCCTTGCCGGAGACTACGAAAGCGACGGTGCGACCGTCGCGTTTTCGTGCCCTGCGGTCGAGGGTGCCGCGCTCGTCTCCGCAAGCGTCGCGGGCACGGCGCTGGAAAAGGACTCAAGCGGCGCGTTCGTTGCCCCCGCCGGAAGCGTGGCGACGCTGGAGTTCGCCGCAGAGACAGGCTATTTGATAGGCTCGCCATACGCCGGCTACGCGGTGGGCTATGAGGATTCGGTCTGTCCGGAGGATTCGCTCCCGCGCGTCTATGCGGCGAAGGACGTCATACGCATAAACGAGATAATGGCGTCGAACGGCGACACGCTCGCGACCGCTCGGGGCGGCAAGGAGCTCGACTGGATCGAAATACGCAATTCGGCGCCGTTCGAAGTAGACCTCGCAGGCTGGTATCTTTTCGACGGCCCCGACAAGAAAATCTCGAAGTGGACGAAGATAGAAGGAGACTGCACCATTCCGTCCGGAGGCTGCAAGATTGTCTGGGCAGACAAGTCGTACGAATCGTTCGATGAGAGCGAGGCGTATGTGCGCATCGGACTTTCCTCTTCCGGAGAGCCGTTGTTCATCGCCGACACCGCGGGAGGACTGGTGCACAGGGTGGACTTCACCGAGGCGATAAAGGACTTTTCTCAGGGGATTGGACAGTCTGGCGGTCTAGTCTACTACAAAGCCCCCACTCCGGGCGCGGATAACGCCGAGGATGAGTACACGGCGCCGACGGATCCGGTCGAATTCTCCGTCGCGCATGGCTACAAGACGGATTCCTTCGAAGTCGAAATCTCTTGTCCGGCCAACGGCGAGGCGGAAATACGCTACACGCTCGACGGCACGTCGCCGACATCGGCAAGCACGCTCTACGAAAGACCGGTCGCAGTTTCCTCGACGACATGCCTGCGCGCAGCGGCGGTCGACGGACAAAGCATACTCCAGCGCGACAACGCGGCGACGTACATCTTCCTCGACGACGTGCTGTCGCAGGATTCATCGGTCCCCGAAGGGTTCCCCGCGGACGGCGAGGTGAACGGGCATGCGTTCCGCTACGGCATGGACCAGTCTGTCGTGAACGGGAAAGACGGCGAAAGGCTGGTGCGCTCGTTCACGAACGGAATCGACACCGTTTCGATTGTCATAGATCCGGCGAATCTTTTCGATTCCCAAACTGGCATATACGTGAACCCGCAAGGCGACGGGCGCGAGTGGGAGCGCGCGACGATGGTCGAATGGATCACACCGGCTTCGGGAGGCGACGGTTTCTCGGCCCCTGCGGGACTGAGGATCCGCGGAGGGGCGAGCCGGGGGAAGAGCTACGCCAAGCATTCGCTGCGGCTCTTTTTCCGCAGCTCCTACGGACTTTCAAAGCTCGAATATCCGCTTTTCGGCGACGAAGGCGCGTCGAAGTTCGACAAGGTCGATCTGCGCACTTCGCAGAACTATTCGTGGGCGAACGAGGACTCAATGAAAGACACGTTCGTGCACGAGGTGTTCTCGCGCGACACGCAGCGCGACCTCGGCGTGGCCTATACGAGAAGCCGTTACCTGCACCTCTTCATAAACGGCGTCTACTGGGGTCTCTACCAGACTCAGGAACGCGGCGACGAGAACTTCGCCTCCACCTATCTGGGCGGGGAGAAGGAGGATTGGGATGTCGTAAAGACGTCGGACTACATTCTCGGCGCGAGCGAAGGCACGATAGACGCATACCGCGCGCTCTGCGACTTCGCCGATCTCGGTTTCGACGACGCGAACTACATGAGGGCGCAGGGCCTGAACCCCGACGGCACGCGCAACCCCGCATACCCCGTGCTGCTCGATCCGGTGAACGTCATGGCGTACATGCTTGTGGCGCACTATACGGTGGACGCCGACTCCCCGGCGTCCGTATGGGGAAACCACGCCAACAACCTCTATGCGCTGCGCGACAGGGTTGACGGCGCGGGGCACGACGGCTTCGTGTTTCTCCGCCACGACGCCGAGCACTCGATGGGAACGGCCGACTCGACGGACAAGCGCGCTGCATACTGCCGCTACGACCAGGATCCTACGGGCTACGGGACTTCCGAGCGACACCGGACGTTCGCGTCCGTCGTCAACTTCACGCCGTCGGAGCTCCACATGAAACTCTGCGGCAACGTCCGCTACCGCATGGCGTTCGCGGACATGTTCTACAGGGAATGTCTGCGGGAGGGCGGAGCGCTGACGTGCGACGCCGCGTGGGCGCGGTTTTCGTCGCGCATGGCGGAAATCGACGATGCCGTCGTGGCCGAGGCGGCGCGGTGGGCGCGCAAGGGGCAGACGCGCGAGACCTGGCTCGCCGCGTGCGGCGAGTGCCGTGAGTTCATCGAAAACCGCATGCCCTTCATGCTTGCGCAGTACAGGGCGAGGGGCTGGTATCCAAGCGTCGATCCGCCAGTCGTACTCGGTGCGGACGGGCTGGCTCTCGCCGATGGATGCCCGGTTTCGGCGGGCGGCACGTTTGCCCTTGCAGGGAACGGCGAAATTTTGTATACCTTAGACGGTTCGGATCCCATGTCGGAGGACGGGACGGTGTCTGGCGGCGCAGTGCGCTACTCGGCTCCAGTGCGTCCGCCGCTTGTCCCTGCCACGCTTTGCGCCCGCGTTCTCTCGCAGGACGGCGAATGGAGCGCCATGGAGCGGCGAAACGTGTGGCGCGAGAAGTATGAAGGCCTCAAAGTCAAAATAAGGTGACTTTGTAAAGCGCAGGAGTGAATATAATGAATCTCGCCGAACACGACAGTGGAACGAAGCGCAGCGCGATATTTGAGGAGCTGCGCAGGAACATATTGGAAAAACGCTACGCAAACGGGAAGCTTCCGAGCGAGAGGGCCCTCATGCGCCGCTTTTCCGTTTCACGCACGCACATACGGTCCATTCTCGACGAGCTGAAGGTCAAGGGTTACATCTTCGCGCGGCAGGGCTCGGGCATGTACGTGTCGCGCCGCGCGAGGACGATGGGCGGGAAAATCGGGATAATGATAACCGGCGCCTTTCGCGAAGGGGAGGGAGGCGTCCTTCCGACTATAATAGCGGAGTTCGCGCGCGAAGCCGGGAGAAACGGATACGGCGTGGAGATGGTCGAAGTTCTGCCCGACGGCGCGGTGAACTGGCAGGAGAAACTCCTTCGCATCGCGCGGAACCTGGTCGACAAAGGCGTTTCCGGAGTCATCTGCCAGCCGATAGACTTCCCGGGCGACAGCCCTGCTGTGAACCGCTCGGTCCTTTCGCTGTTCGACAAGGCGGGCATCCCTGTTGCGCTTTTCGACTACGACATAGTGCCCACGCCGGAGAGGAGCGAATACGACCTGGTCGGCATAGACAATTTCGACGCCGGGCGGCTTATCGGGCAGTGCCTCGTCCGCAGCGGGGCGAAACGGATCGCCTTCATGATGGAGGACAACTGGTCCTTGAGCGTCCTCGGCCGTATGGAGGGCGTGAAGTACGCCGTTTCGATGTCAGGATGCGCGGCGCACGACTTCGCTATCTACTCGATGCCGGAGGATACGGCCGCGCTCAGCAGAATCCTCGGCAAGCGTAACCGCCCCGACGCGATAATATGCGGAAACGACTTTCTCGCCATAAGGCTCATGGCCGCGCTGGAGAAGCTGGGCATGCGGGTGCCGGAAGACTTGATGGTAGCGGGCTTTGACGACATACCTCTCGCGTCCCTTCAGAATCCTCCGCTCACGACCATACGCCAGCCCTGTGCGAGCCTCGCGCAGGCGCTCTTTGCAGCCCTCTCGCGCCGAATGGCCGATCCGTCCCTCCCTCCTTCCACGATATACATGAACGCGACCTTGGTCGAGCGCGCCTCGACCATCCGGAGCACAACCCAGTCCACGCCGCCGCGTCGCAGACACGATGCGCGGCGTCCAAAAGAAAGAAGCAAGACAAAATGAAAATAGCCGTGGTCGCGGCGGCAGGTGCGATTGCCCTTGCCGCAGAAGCGCATGCCGACTCGCAGCCTCTCGATTATGTTCGTGCGACGACGGGTACGATCAATTCGTTCGCGTTGTCGGCGGGCAACGTGTATCCCGCCATCTGCCGTCCGTGGGGCGGTCCCATGTGGGCGCCTGTCACCAAGCCCGGA
>JBGUKB010000058.1:0-17731 GCA_045114235.1 Victivallales bacterium | reverse complement strand
CGCGCACACCCGCTGGGCCACGCACGGCATCCCCAGCGAACGCAACGCCCATCCGCACACCGATGAGAAGGGGCTTTTCGCGGTCGTTCACAACGGCATCATCGAGAATCACGCCGACCTCAGAAAACGCCTCGAAGCCGCCGGGCACAAGTTCGCGTCCGACACGGACAGCGAAGTCATCCCGCACCTGATCGAAGAGTTCTATCACGGCGACCTGGCCGAAGCCGTCGCCGCGGCCCTCCGCCAGATTTCCGGCACCTACGGCATCGCGGTCATCTCCGCCATGCACCCGGACACCGTCATCACCGCCCGCCACGGCAGCCCCATCGTGATCGGCCTCGGCAAGGACGCCAACATGGTCGCCAGCGACGTCACCGCGCTCGTGACCTACACCCGCGACGTCATCTACCTGAACGACGGCGAAATGGCGATCCTCACGCCGTCCAAAGTCGAGCTCCGCACCCTCGCGAATGTCCCGGTTCAGCGCCAGGCGTCGCAGGTCTCCTGGGAGATCTCCGCGGACGGCAAGGGCGCGTACGACCACTACATGCTCAAGGAGATCTACGAGCAGCCGGAATCCGTCGAGAACTCCATCCGCGGCCGCCTGAACTTCAAGGCCGGCAATGCCGTGCTTTCCGGCCTCAACCTCACTCCGCGCGAGATGGCGCAGATCAACCGCATCGTCGTCGCCGCCTGCGGCAGCAGCTTCCACGCCGGACTCGTGGGATCCTATTACTTCGAAGACATCTCCGGCATCCCGGCGTCCGTCGAACAGGCCGCCGAGTTCCGCTACCGCAACCCGATCATCGAGCCGAACACGCTCGTCCTGCCGATCAGCCAGTCCGGCGAGACCGCCGACACGCTGGCCGCCGTCCGCGAGGCCGTGAACAAGGGCGCGATCGTCGCCTCGCTCTGCAACGTCGTCGGATCCACCATCGCGCGCGAAAGCGGACGCGGCATCTACCTGCACGCCGGTCCCGAGATCAGCGTGGCGTCCACCAAGGCGTTCACCTGCCAGGTGACCGTGCTGCTCATGCTCGCGCTTCTCCTCGGGCGCAACCGCCGCCTCAACCACGAGTGGGGCGAAACGCTCGTCCGCGAGATCGAGACCATCCCGGATCTGCTCCGCGAAGTCCTGAAGCAGGCGCCGCGCATCGAACAGATCGCCAAGGCCACGGCGCACGCCAACGACCTCTTCTACATCGGCCGCGGCTGCCTCTATCCCGCCGCCCTCGAAGGCGCGCTCAAGCTCAAGGAGATCAGCTACGTCCATGCGGAAGGCTACCACGCCGCCGAACTCAAGCACGGCCCCATCGCCCTGCTCGAGCCCTCCGTCCCCGTCGTCGCCCTCTGCAACAACATCCCCGGCAAGGACAAGATGCTCGGCAACATCCAGGAATGCTGCGCCCGCAAGGCCCCGATCATCGCCGTCGTCTCCGGCGACGACGACTGCTGCGACAAGTTCACCGACAGCATCATCCGCGTCCCGGAAAGCTCCCGGTTCGTCGCCCCGATCACCACGGTCGTCGCGCTCCAGATCTTCGCGTACTACTTCGCCCGTGAACGCGGCTGCGAGATCGACCAGCCGCGCAACCTCGCGAAAAGCGTTACGGTCGAGTGACGCCCATGGACGCCGCCGGGGACTCCGCATTGCGCGTCAAGCCGGGTTCGCCGCCGCCTCATCTGGCGGGGATCCGGTGCGTGATGATGGACCTCGACGGCACGATCTACGAGGGCGACACGCTGTACCCGACGTCGCTGCCGTTCTTCGACGCGCTCACCCGGCACGGCGTCGTCTGGGGTTTCGTCACCAACAACACGTCGCGGAGCATCGACTCCTACGTCGAACGCCTCCGCGGCATGGGCGTCCCGCTCTCCGGGCGGGAACAGGTCGTGACCCCGGTCCTGAGCGTCGCCGACGCCCTCCGCACGGAGTTTCCCGCGTTCAAACGCCTCTTCCTGCTCGGCACGGAGGATTTCCGGCGAGAAATGCTGTCCTTCGGTTTTGAGGAGACCGCCGATTCGCCGGACGACCGTCCCGACGCCGTCATCACGGCTTTCGACAAGACGCTGAACTATGACCGGCTCTGCCGCGCCGCCTGGTGGATCAGAAACGGCGTTCCCTGGTTCGCCACGCATCCCGACGTGTTTTGTCCCACCACAGAACGCACATGGCTCGTGGACTGCGGCGCGATCACGGCGTGCTTGGAGACCGCCACGGGCGTCCGCTGCCAGCGCGTTTTCGGCAAGCCGAATCCCGACATGCTCCAGGTGATGATGAAGCGCCTCGGCCTGAGCCCCTCCGAACTCCTCATGGCGGGCGACCGCGAGCACACCGACATCGAATCCGGCATCCGCGCCGGAGCCCGCACCCTGCGCATCTCCACGGGCGTCGGCGGCGGCACGTCGGAAACCCGCGCGGACTACCGTTGCGCCGACCTCGGCATCTTCCAGCGGGCGCTCTTCCCGGAAGATGCCGTCTGATCCGTCCTGATCCGCGCCTCTGTTCCCGTTTTTTTGTTTCCTCCCCAAATGCCGGACAAAGGCGGTTTTCCGTCACCGTTCCGATTTGCGCGGCATTTCTGTCTTTTTGCTATTTTCAGATATGATTATAAGTTATATTCGGTGTCAAAAATGATGTTGCTGACAACAGGCGTTTCAAAAGGGAAAAACGGCATTTCGGGACTTTTTTCTCAAAAAGTGCTTTAAAACCAAAAGAAAACGGCAAAAAACAGGACTATTTTTCTCAAAAAGTAACGTTTCGCGCTTGAAAAAGGGAAAAAGAATGCTATGTTTTAGAATTACCGATGCGGGATTGTGCCCTGACGGGACACTCATCATCGACTTTTAACTCAAAATTGATAAAGGTATAAAAAAACATGTCGACACTTGCGACAATCCTCAACACGCTCGTCGTGATTCTGGCGGTGCTCCTCATCGCCCTCATTCTTGTGCAGCCGTCCAAGAGCGGCGGCGGCTTCGGATCCGCGTTCGGCGGCCTCGGAGAAAGCGTTTTCGGCGCGCAGGCCATGAGCCATCTTTCCAAGCTCACGGTCTGGTGCATTTCCATCTTCTTCATCCTCACGCTCGCCTCCGCCATCATCGCCGGCCACATGAAGACGGCAGACACCAGCGTGGTCGAGGAGGAATCCTCCATCGCATTGGGCGCAACGGACGGCACGGCGGCGCCCGCGGCGGCTGAGGCGGCCGCTCCCTCGGAAACGGCGGCGGCAACGGAGGAAAAGCCGGCCGGGGAACCGCAGAACTGAAACTCGAACGGAGCAGAAAAGTTCCGGGATTAACAAAAATAATCTGAATTTTTGGAGAAACGCACTTGAAAGAATTAGAAAACAATGTTATTTTCTATTCATGGATGTATGCGTTTTCTTTCAGCAACAAACCACGAAGAGGTATGGAATCATGAAAAAACTTCTCTCTGCACTTTTCGCGGCCGCGGCTATTACCGTTTCCGCTCAGACCGCCCGTTCCGGCAACTGGGCGATTGAGTTCCCCAAAGACGGGAAAGCCGTCAATGTATCCCAGACTTTCACCCCGTTCTTCAAGATCGAGAACGAGGAGCGTGTGATTGACATGCGCCTGAACGAGCGCGACATGAACAGCGCCAAGCACTGGCTTGCGATCGATGTCGCGTTCACCACGAACAAGCCGAAATCCGCGGCACAGTGGCCGAAATGGCTCGACAACGTTGAAGTCGAAGTCAACATCTTCCTGCCCGCCAGCGACGAACGCGGCAACGTGGTCTGGTCCGTGATCGGCGGCAAGCAGACGCTTGCCTCGCTCCAGGCAAACGACGGGCGGCATTTCGTCCGCATGATGCTTCCGCCCGAGGTCATCTACCGCCATTTCACGTTCGACGGCGTTTCCGACATCTCCAAGGACTACAACAAGATCACGAACGACCTGAAGAAATACGCCTCGGACCTCCCCGTGATGGTCGGCATCTCCTACGGCGGACGCACCGTGTACGGCTACCAGACCTGCGGCAAGGACGTCTTCGCCCGTCTGGAAAAGACCCAGGGCGGCAACCAGCGCGCAAAGCTTTTCTACACGCTTCTGAAGGGCGACGGCGACGGATCCCCCACGGCCGCGACCACCGCGAAGCTCTTCAATTACATCAACCAGAACAAGTTCAATCCTCAGACTTTCAAATACATGCCGGATGAATTGCTTCCCGTTTCGAAAACCCCGTTCGCATGGGTTCTCTTCGACCGGTTTGAACCTATCAAAGAATCCGCGGGGAAATAACCGATGGCACAGCAAAACTTAATCCTCTGCATCGACATTGGCGGCGACAGCATCAAGGCCGCCGAATTCTCGTATGTTCCCGGGCAGAGCCTGACCCTGGAGCGTTTCGCATATACGGAGTACGAGTTCTCCTCCGACGAGCCGCCGGAGGACGTGATCCTCAAGACTCTGACCGACGTCATCAAGACGAACGGGTTCACCGCCCGCGACGTCTACGTCTCCCTTTCCGGCAAGAACGCCTTCGTCCGGTTCGTCAAGATCCCCGCGATGACCACGGACAAGGACAAGATCCAGGAGATCATCTCCTACGAAGCGCAGCAGGCCATCCCGTTCTCCTCGGACGAGGTCGTCTGGGATTCCCAGCTCCTCCAGCCCATGGCGGACTCCGACGGCAGCGAGATCGACGCCATGATCGTCATCGTGAAGAAGCAGGAAGTCTCCCGCATCTCCGAACTCGTGGAAAAGCTCGGCAAGCGCATCGTCCTGATCGAAGTCGCCGGCACGTCCTGCTACAACAGCGCCCGCGCGAACAACGTCGGCGCCAACGAATGCCAGATGATCCTTGACATCGGCGGACGCTGCTCCACGCTCATCTTCCTCGACGGCTCCCGTTTCTTCGTCCGCACGATTCCGATCGCGGGCGACACCATCACCCAGCAGATCGCCAAGGAATTCAACATCTCCTACGCCGATGCCGAGGAAATGAAGCGCAAGCATGGTTACGTCTCGCTCGGCGGAGCCTACGAGGAATCCGATTCGGAAGTCGCCTCCGCAGTCTCCAAGATCGTCCGCAACGTCATGACCCGCCTGCACGGCGAGATCAACCGTTCCATCAACGTCTACCGTGCCACGCAGAAGGGCCGCAAGCCGGAAAAACTCTTCCTCGCCGGCGGCACCTCCATCCTGCCGTACGCGCCGCGGTTCTTCTCCGAAAAACTCCGGATCCCGGTCGAATACCTGAACCCGTTCCAGGTCGTCGGCATCGGGCCCGCGGTCGACCAGCAGGTCCTTTCCGAAGTCGCGCACCTGTACGCGGAAACGATCGGCCTGGCGCTCCGCCGCATCGGTACGTCGCCCGTCGAGATCTCCCTGATCCCCGACTACATCCGCAAACAGAACGAATTCCGTTCGAAACGCCCGTTCTTCCTGGCTTCGGCGATCGTCGTGCTGCTCTATTTCGGCATTTCGCTCTGGACCATGTCGCAGCAGGCGGACAACATCGCGGGCAAGAGCGACAAGTTCAGCTCCGACGTCGCCCAGCGCGAGGTGATCCAGAAACGCGTGAAGGACGCCAACGGCAAGCTCTCCGTGGCGAAAGGCGAATTCGACGAAGCCGTCGAACTCCTGAAAAAACGCAACAACCTCATCGCGTTCTATTCCCTCATCAAGACTTGCATCCCTGACAACGTCTGGCTCACCGATTTCTCGATTTCGAACGCGCCCAGCACGCAGATCAAGAACGCCTCGAACGCCACCGCGGCCGACGATCCCGACACGGCGCAGACAAACGCCGGCGGCCAGCTGTCGATGGACATGCCCGAAGACGGGAACCCGCTGCCGAGCGGAATGGAGGACGCCACGAACAACGGCCTGACCTGGATCAACATGGTCGCATACGTCATCTGCGAAAAGAACGACTCCTGGCTGAACGACCGCAGCGCCGCCATCAACAACATCACCTCGAAAATGAAGGAAAACAGCAGCATTTTCAAGGCGAAGGACGAAGAGATCAAGATCGTCTACGATGAAGGCCGCGACATCTGCGACCATCTCACCATCCGCAAATTCCTGCTCGCCGTCGAATTGAAGGAACCCATCGATTCGCCGGAATTCGAAAAGGCGCTCGCAAAGAAGCTCTCACCCATTCCTTCCGAAGACGATGACGAGGAGGAGGAAGAAGAATGAAACAGTTTATCCTGAAAAATATCGTCCTCACGGTCATTCTGGCCTTTACGCTCATCAGCAGCATCGTCCTTATTTTCTTCATCGACGGGAAGAGGCGGACGATCGCCCAGTCCATGGCGGAAATTGACGAGAACGTCCAGAAAATCGAATCCATCGACTCCGCGCGCAAACCCAACAGCGTCGCGGAAAGCGAGACGAGGATCAAAGCCGACACCGAGACGCTGACGAAGAAGAACGTTCAGATCTACCGTCATTTCGGCAAGCCCTACCGTCCGGCCCTGCTCAAACTCCTGAAAAATATTTCGTCCCCCGCCGAACTCAAGACCGACCTGCCTATCGATCCGTCCCTGGTCGCCAAGCCGAAACCGGCTCCCGCGCCGGAAGAAGACGAGGAAGAGGAAGAGGACGAAGAGGAAGTCGCGGAGACCAAGCCCGCAACGCCCGAACCTCCGACCGACGAGGAAAAGGAAGTCTTCGATCCGGCAGCCAATCGCATCGTGCTCGCGTTCGAGGAAGACGCCCTCCGGTCCATGCTCGCCGACATCTACAAGGAAATCCATCAGGAATCTTCCGACGACACGTTCGTCATCCCCGACACGATCCAGTCCGAACGCGCCCAGCTTTTCGAGAAGCTGTTCAACCAGATCATTGAGGCGCCGGAAGCGGTCGATCCCGCCCGCGCCGAAGATTTCCGCAAGGCCGCGGCCGCGAAATTCGCGCAGGCTTTCGCCATCTTCCGCGACGACGTCCAGGACATCACGCTGGAAGACGTGACCGACAGAGTCGCGCACGAGCTCTTCCTCGACGCCCTCGGGCTCCCGCGCCTGATGCGCCAGCGCGACTGCAAAAATTACATCGACTTCCTTTACGAAAAATATCTTGCCTCCGACATCATCCCCGGGCTCCCCGACGACGATCCGATCGAAAAGGAGCGCCTCGTCCAGGATTTCATCTACGGCAAGAACCTGAACCGCCAGGCTCTTCCCGTGCCTGAAATGGTGATCCCGATCATCCGCAACTTCCAGATCAAGGAAGACCTCTTCCGCAGGATGAAGGACGCGGGCATCAAGCGTCTGCTCTCCATGAACGCCGGCGTGTTCTACGGATCCACTATGGACAGCGACTCGGAAGGCCCCATCCTTTATTTCACCTACACGCTGGAAATGACGGCCTCGATGGACGCCATCGACGCGTTCATCAACTCCCTGCAGGCCGCCTACAAGACCGACCGCGTGTACGTCATCAAGGACATCAAGTTCTCCGCTCCTTACGAAGACCTGATCAACGCGAACGCGATCGTCGCTGGACATGCGGAAAACGTCGGCACGACGGTCCGCCGCACGGCCGGCACGGCCGCGAACCAGACGCTTCCGCCCGGCGCGCCTCCGGCCGACCCCAACGCGATCCAGCCCGCAGACCAGCAGGCCGCCGCCGTCCCGACGGTGCAGACGGAGATCTATGAGCAAACCGACCCGCACCACCCCGAATACGGCAAGACCCTGATCGGCGAGACCCGGGACGAGATCAAATGCACGATCGTGGTGAATTATCTGTTCTATCGTGCCGACAACATCACCCCCCAATGATGGAGCAGTCCTGACATGAAAAAGTTTCTTCACGCGCATTACGAAAAAATCATTTTAGCGGCCCTGCTCATCGTTTTCACGGCCCTGCTTTACTATTCGCTGGTGTTCATCCAGCAGGCGCAGAACAAATACGTCGACGCCAAGGTGAACCCGGTCCAGAAGCCGTCCGATTACGAACCCATCGACTTCTCCACCGGCCCCAAGTACAAGATGGAGACGATCTTCTCCGAATGGAACACCGTCGCGGACGCGGAAGACACCGCAAACAAAACGCAGATGATGGCGCCGTACCCCATGGCGGAATGCGTTTACTGCCACGCCCTCATCCCCGCCGACGCCTATCCGGCGATCGGCGAAACGAAGAACGGCAAATGCCCCGCCTGCGGCAAGGCACTCGCACCCCGCATCAAGGTCGAGGAGCTCAACAGCAGATCCGACCAGAACAGCAACGGCATCCCGGACGACTGGGAAAAGGAGTATCAGCTCGCCTCCGACCAGACACAGGCCGATTCGGACGGGGACAACGACGGGTTCACGCTGCTTCAGGAATACAAGGCGAAGACCGATCCGACCGATCCGCTCAGCCATCCGAAATACATCACCCAGATCTACGTCGACGCGATCAGCCAGCAGCGGTTCACCGGCCTGGAGCTGGTTTCCGTCGACATGACCAAGAAGGACAAGAAGGACTGGCAGGTCACCTTCAACGTCGTCCGCAACGACAAAAAGAGATCCGAGTTCGTCCAGATCGAACGCGGCACGTTCAAGAACAACACCACCGACTTCAGCGTCGTGGACATCGAAGTGGACGACAAGACGCAGTCCCCGATCGTCTACATCCAGCGCGTCGGCAAGATCGAACGCATCGCGTGCCGCCCCAAACAGCCCGTCTACGATCCCGCGCCCCGCGTGAGGTTCCTCAACGCCCTGTTCGAGAGCAAGTTCATCTCCCAGGTCGGCTCCAACTTCAAGCTCGGCACCGAAAAGACCGGCGAAGAGCTTTACAAGGTCGTTTCCGCCGATCCCTCCACGAAGAAAGTCGTCGTGGAATCCGTCGGCGATGCTCCCGAAACGTTCAACATCCCGCTCGCTCCGAAGGACGCTCCCGCGGCAACGAATACCGGCAGGACCCTCCCGCCCGGCACGCCGCCGACGAACACCAGGGACGCTTCTCCCTTCCTTCAGCGCCAGAGATAACCCGCAACCCCGTTGATACATAATCAATATTTCAAAATAAAAACAACCAAGGATGAGACAATGAAGATGAGACCCCATTGTTTTCTTCGCCCGATCCTCCGGCCCGCAGCCGTCTTCGCGCTTGCGTTCGGCGTGACGTCCCTGATGCTTTCCGCTCAGGACGAGTCCGAGCCGCTGGATGCCGATGCGGCCGTAACGGAAGCCGCGGAAGAAACGGTCTCCGATTCCGGCGAGCCGGCTGCCGAAGCCGATGCGGAAGCGGAAGCCGGAGACGAAGCGGAAGACGAAACCGAACCGGAAGAACCCGTTCTTACCGGCGACGAACTCGAAGTCACGACCGCCGCGGAAGCGGATCTGCTTGAGAACGAAGCGCTGTTCAACGAACTCCTCGCGCAGGGCATCACCCGCACGCACGAAAAGCAGTTCGTGGAAGCGTTCAAGCTTTTCGACGACGCGAAGGCCGAACTCGAAAAATGCGAAGTCTCCCCGACCCGTGCTGCCTTCGCGGACCGTCTCGCCTCGGAACGCAAGAAAGCCCAGATCCTCTACGGGAACAAGATCCTCGAAGAATGCGAAGAGACGTTCAACAAGCTCCTTCTCCTCTCCGACTCCAAGCATACCGACGAGACCATCGTGATCGGCCAGAAGCTCCTCAAGGACCTCATCTGCGCCAACGTCGTCTACTACCTCGGCATCCCGCCCGCCATCGACGAGGACGGCAGCTACATCGTCCCCACCTACGACAACGCCGAGCTTCAGATCGCCATCGCCAACGATCCTGTGAAGAAAAAGAAAGAGCAGTTCGCCGCCACCGTCGAATCCATGAGAAAGGCGACGCAGGAACGCATCGACAGCCAGAATTTCTGGGACGAGACCAGCCTCGATGCCGTCGATCCGCGCTACAATGAACGCCAGCGCGAGATCAACCTGCTGTTCCGCGCCGGCCAGTACCTCTACCAGAACGACGCCTGGGACGAGGCCCGCGACAAAATGGAACAGATCCTGGTGAAGGACCCCTACAACGAGAACGCCATCACCCTTCTGGAAAAGATTTACCGCAGACTCTACGCCATCGCAGACGTCCGCGTCTACAACGAACTCCTCCGCGAACAGGCGCAGTCCGACTGGGCCTGGGTGGAGAGCATCCCCGACGTCCGCAACATCGTGATCACCGGCAGCGCCGACCCCTACGAAGCCGCGGGCAACGAACTGTACAACCGCCTGAACGAGCTGATGATCGACCACATCGAATTCGACGGTTCGGACGTCACCTCCGCGATCGCGCTTCTCCGCGCACGCAGTAAAGACCTCGATCCGCAGGGCGAAGGGTTCAACATCATCGTCCCGCAGGCCGAAAAATACGCGGACAAGACCGTCACGCTCAACCTTGACCAGATCCCGCTGTACGAAGTCATCCGCTACATCTGCAAGATCACCGGCCTCTCCTTCCGCATCGACGAAACCGACAAGATCATCACGATCGGCTCCGGCTCCGACGTCAGCGACATGATCACGCGCTACATCCCGATCCGCCAGGCCACCATCCTGCGCATCGTCGGCAACATGCGCGCCGAAGGCATTGGCGACGGCATCACACAGGAAGACACGCTCGGACAGGGCGACACCGTCGGCTCGCTCATCACCCTGAGCGCCGGCGAGTCCGATCCCGACAGCCAGCGCGTCACCTCCATCGCGCCCGAAACGCTCCGCACCTACTTCTCCGAGAGCGGCATCCCGTTCGAGGAAGGCTCCTCCATCGCCTACGACGCCCGCGCGAACAAGCTCACCGTCGTGAACACCCCCGAGAACATCCGCCAGCTCGAATTCGCCATCCGCGACATGGACATGCAGGATCCTCTGATCCTGATCGAATCCAAGATGGTCGAGATCAAGATGAACGACCTGGAAGAACTCGGCTTCGACTGGACCCTGTCCCACAACGGCGGCGAAGAAGACCACTTCAACTTCACGTTCACCTCTCCGTCCATCAGCTCCGGGTTCTCCGACAACACGCTCGTGAACAACCTGAACCTGATCCCGAACTTCGGGCCGGGCGGCACCTGGAGCCTCTTCCTCACGATCAACGCGATCGACCGCACCGACCGTTCGGAAATCCTCTCCACGCCGAAAGTCGTGACCGTCTCCGGCCGCCAGGCGCAGGTGCAGATGGTCCGCCAGATGTACTTCCCGGAAAGCTGGACCGAACCCGAAATCTCCACCAGCTGCGGTTCCAGCGTCACGTTCGAGCCGTCCTATCCTGAATTCGGCGGACCGCGCGACATCGGCACCAGCCTGACCGTCACGCCGACCCTGCAGCCCAACAACTACACGATCCGCCTGGAGCTGAATCCCTCTGTCACCGACCTCACCGGCTGGTCCGACTACAGCTACAACTACGTGATCGGCGAGTTCTCGTCCGGCGACGAGTATCCCATGACGCTCAAGATGCCGGAAATCTCCAACCGTGAAGTCCAGACGACGATCAAGGTCTACGACGGCCAGACCGTTGTCATCGGCGGTATTCTCAGCGATACGCACGGACAGCTCAGCGACAGATGGCCCATCTTCGCGGACATCCCGCTCGTCGGCCGCCTGTTCACCGAGTCCGCCGCCGAGTCCCACAAGGACAACCTCATCATTTCCGTTTCGACGCGTTTGATCAGCGGCGACGGCATTCCTGTCCGAACCAACACCCAAAACGGTCTCCCGGACTTCAGACGGTAAGGAGCAGCTGAAATGAAGATGATTAAAGATATGAAATATTTCATGGAGGCTCCCATGCAAGCATTCCCCCGCTATTCCGCCATCCTTCTGGCGCTTGCGTTCTCGGTCCCTGCGTTCGCGCAGGAAGTCGAGGACATCGCCATCGAGGAAGAAACTCCCGCCGTCGAGGCGGTCGAAGCCCAGCCTGAGGCTGAGGCCGAGGCCGAACTCTCCGACGCAGAAAAAGAAGCGCTCCGTGACCAGACCGCCGCATCCATCGAGGAGCTGATTGCCCGCAATGCGATGCAGAAGAACGCCGACGAGCTCATGAAGAAGGCGTCCTCCGCGTTCGAACACGAGGAATACGACGTCGCGGTCGATACGTATATCAACGTCCTGAAGCTCCTGGAAGAAGACGTCGTCAACGGCGAAGTCCCGGAAGCCAACCAGCAGAAGATCGCCGAAGTACAGAAGATGATCTCCAACTCCTACTACTTCTGGGCGCGGAAGATCTTCAACGAGGCGGAAAAGACGGCACAGATCGGCCTCTACGACGAAGCCATCGAAAAATGCGAAGAAGCCATCAAGATGTACCCGCTCTCCGAGCCCATCATGCGCAAGACCATCGACGAGTACAACATCATGAAGGCGTCCCAGCAGTACAAGAAGGACACCTCCGAAGATGAGCTCATCCCCGAGGCGAAGAACCGCCAGAAGCGCATCTCCGTCCTGATCCGCCAGGGCCAGACGTTCTACAACACCAAGCAGTGGAACAAAGCGCAGGAGAAGTTCAACCAGGTCATCATCCTCGACCCGTACAACATCACGGCCATCGACTATCTCCGCCGCATCTACATCCACGAGTCCGAGACCGGGCAGCGCCGCCAGGGCGCCGTCTACCTCGAACGCGAAGCCGAAGCCCTCTGGAAGATGATCTCCCCGATCCCGACCGGATCCGAGACCTCCGACGACGTCGTCTCCGTGGACGTCAAGGTGAAGGAAGACAACGCCGGCACCACCCAGAAGAAACTCAACGACATCATCATCGACCACATCGACTTCGAAGACGTCTCCATCGCGCAGGTCGTCCAGTTCCTCAAGCACACCAGCAAGGACCGCGACCCCGACCGCGTCGGCGTCAACTTCGTCCTCCGGTTCAACACGGACGAGACCAAGCCCTCCGCCCCCGCTGACAATGACATCGACGATTTCGGCGACGACGATTTCGGCGACGACACCGAATCCGAAGAGATGGAAGAGACCGACGATTCGAACGAAGGCGATTTCTATTCCTACGACGACGGCATCCCCGGCGGTCCGGACGGAATGAACGAACCCGTGCAGACGGCGGAAAACACCACCGTCACGCTCGTCGTCGACAACGTCTCCCTGATCGACGCCATCCGCTACATCTGCAAGGCCGCCAACCTCCACTTCCGCGTTGAAAACTACGCGGTCGTGATCGCCGCCAAGGACGTCCCGCTCGACGAGTTCGTCCGCAAGACGTTCCCGATCGACAAGGAAATCCTCGCCAGCGGCATCATCGGCGGCGACCTGACCAACGAAAGCGTCAAGCAGTACCTGATCGACCGCGGCATCCCGTTCCCGACCGGCGCATCCGTCCGCTACGACGAGATGAGCAGCCGCCTGACGGTCTACAACACCTCCGAGGCGCTCGATCGCGTGGAAGACCTCATCGACCAGATGGACGTCTCCGACCCGCAGGTCCTGATCCAGGTCAAGTTCGTGGAAATCGAAATGAACGACCTCCAGGAACTCTCCTTCGACTACACGTTCTCCCGCGTCGCCCCGACCTGGGATGAAGTCAAGGCCAGCGGCATCAATCCGCTCTCGCCCACTGGCAACGACGGCACCGTCGCCTCGGAATCGTTCATCATGTACTACCAGAACGGTTCGGACAGCCGCAACAGCACCCTTGCCAACGCATGGAAGACGGAAGGCATCACCTCCCTGAACGTAAAGGAGATGCAGTCCATGAACGTCGCGGCCGGCGACACCTACTACGTCCCCGACAACCTGGAACCCGGCGAAGGCTACTACGCCGGCGTCCTCCAGAACGAAGCGGCGAAGAACTACGGCCACCACATCACCTGGGGCCCGAACAGCCACTTCAACCGCAACGCCCAGACCAGCCCCGGCATCTACGGCGCCACCACCGGCTCGTATAACGATACCGTCTTCAACTGGACCTCCTACAACGCGGACGGCTACCAGTTCGGCGGCGGCATCCACGCCCTGGACAACGCCGATTCCACGGAAATCCTTTCCGCGCCGCGCCTGACGACCATGAACAACCAGAACGCCGTCATCCGCATGGTCACCGAGAAGTACTACCCGACCGACTGGGATGAGGCCGAACTCGAGACCATCTCCACCAACGGATCCAACGTGCCGGTCTTCACGCCGTCCATTCCGCAGTTCGGCGGCGCCACCGAAGAAGGCATCGCGCTCCAGGTCCGTCCGCGCGTGGAAGAGGACAACTACACGATCTTCCTCGAAATGACCCCGGTCATCCAGGAATTCATCGGCTGGACCGACTACTCCTACTCCATCCCGCTGGGAGACAACGGCGAGCTCTATCCCAACACCCTGAAGATGCCGATCATCGAAGCGCGCTACCTGAACACGAACGTCATGAGCTACGACGGCGAAACCGTCGTCCTCGGCGGCGTGATCCGCGATGAACTCTCCATGATCGAAGACCAGTACCCGATCCTCGGCGACCTCCCGCTGATCGGACGCTTCTTCCAGGGCAAGGGCAAAGGCGCCAAGAAGACCAACCTCCTGATCTTCCTCACCAGCCGCCTGATCAAGCCCGACGGATCCCCGTTCCGCGAAGACCAGAGCGGACGCGGCGTCCCCGCGATCTGATCGCCCTGATGCGAATCCCCGACCCGGAGCCCCCTTTCGGCTCCGGGTCTTTTTTTGGAGGCGGGGCCTCCACTGCGGCAGTGCCCGGCCCCGCTCGGGCACGGGGAGGAGCCCGTTTCGCGCCCCATTTCCCAAAAAACGTGAAAAATTTCGATTTCCGCTAAGATTTCCGCGTTCTGACCGTCTAATTCATAGAAAAAAATCCGAAACACCCCCATACAAGGAGCAAAATCATGAAAAAGACACTGTTTCACGCCGCCCTGTGCGCCATGAGCGTCGCGCTGCCCGCGTTCGCTGACGAAGCCGCCGACCAGAAGGTCGCCGCCGAACTGAACCGTCAGGGCTTCAAGCTCTTCGATACCGTCTGCAAGGCGGACGCGAAGAAAAACATGTTCATCTCGCCGTACAGCATCGACGGCGCATTCGGCATGGTCTACTGCGGCGCGAAAGGCACGACCGCCGACGAGATCCGCAAGGTGCTCGGGCTGCCCGCCGATCCCGCCGCCTGCGGCGCGTTCTTCGACTCCGTCACGAAGCAGTACGCCGAGGCGGAAAAGACCGAAGTGCTGGTCTCCAACTCCGTCTGGACCGACACGAAACAGAACGTGCTGCCCGAATTCACCGAGATGATCAAGAAGTATTACGGCGGCGCGTTTTACAAGGAGGACTTCTCGCAGTCCGCGAAGCTCGCCGCGAAGGTCAACGCCTACGTCGAGGCTCGCACGAAAAACATGATCAAGGACCTCCTCACGCCCGATTTCTTCAGCAAGGATTCCTCCATGGTCCTGCTGAACACGCTGTACTTCGAGGCGAAATGGGCGAACCCGTTCCCGAAGGACGACACGAAGCCGATGGTCTTCACGCAGTTCGGCGGCGCGGAAAAGGAAGTCCAGATGATGTTCCAGAAGAGCAAGGGCATCGCCTACTGCGCGGCGCCTCAGGACAACGTCCACGCGATCATTATGCCCTACGAAAACCGCCGCTTCGAGCTCGTTGCGCTCATGCCGATCGACGGCGGGACCGACCACGGCGAGGCCGCGCTGGCGACGATGGCCGCCTCCATCGGCGACAAGCTCGATTCCTGGCTCGAGAGCCGTCAGCGCGGTGAAACGCGCGTCTGGCTGCCGAAGACCGACCTGACCTGCAAGCTCGACCTGAACAAGACCCTCCAGGGACTCGGCATGAAGAACCCGTTCTCCAATTTCGCCGACTTCTCCGGCATCGACACCGAGGAGGCGCTCAAGATCGAAAACGTGGTGCACAAGACCGCGCTGAAGATGGACGAAGTCTCCACGAAGGCCGCGGCCGCGACCGCTATCGGCATGGCCAGGATCACCTCCATCGGCATGCCCGACCCCGTCCACCAGTTCCGCGCCGACCGTCCGTTCATGGTCCTCATCCGCGACAACCGGACCGGACTCGTCCTCTTCGCCGGCCGCATCAACGACCCGACCGCGAAATAATACCGGACCGGTCATCATACCGGATCGGAACACTTTTCCCTTTTGCGCTGGGCGAATCGCACCATGATTCCCCGGCGTTTTTCGTGTCACAAGGCAGGTTTTGAATTGAGCAAATCAGAGAAGATAACGAGAGATAATAATCTTCCTGTCTTCTCTGCTTTGAAAATGCCGGAATCAGATTGTCCAGCGGAAGAAACGAAATATCCGTCAAAACGTCCGTCATTCCGTCAGAGTACTGTTGTGGAATGAATTGAAAATGACGGTCATGCCGTCAATCCTGACGACCGGTAGCTTCCGTTGTGTCCCCTTCGATGGTTAAATCATCTGAAAACTTTATGGGTGCGGGAGGATGTTCCGCCATGAATTTTTCAGCTTCTTCCATACTGATGATCCCGGCGCCGCCGTCCGCCCACAGCACACGGGGCGAAGAGACGTATCCGCCCTTTCCGGGCAGCCATTGCCATATCTTCCAGAAGGTTTCGCTTTTCCGGTGGAATTCGGGAAGCTCCATGAGGATCGGGATCCGGTTTTTCGGGTCGTGCTCCATCACCAGCACGGATGCAGGCAGCGGAAACACCAGATACGGCGGATGTCCTTCTCCCCACCGGCAGCGCAGGTCTTCCTCCCGCAGAAGTCCCCGCGCCAGAATCTCCTGAATCAAATCGGCGATGGTGTGTTCCGGCCGGAGTTCGAAGGGCGGTTCCTGCGTGTCCTGCCCGGACGCGGATGGATCGTTTTTCCTGTCCGGGTCAACAAGATAGTACAGGCCTTTTCCTATTTGGCTGAGCCTGGAAACGCAATCGAACGCATATCGTTTGTTCAACCGTGCACGGTCTTCGATCTCCCCGAAGATCGCGCCACCCAGGATAATCGCGCCGACAATAATCACGAGAAATGTACACCCTTTGTTCAGGATGTATCCCGCCAGCCAGGACTTGGAAACGTCTTTCAGGCGCAGGACATCGGGGTCGCGGTCCGGAGCTTCCCTCGGCGGGGAATCCAGGAACGCCCATGGGTTCTCCGGCTCCTTCGGGGCGGGAGATTCGTTCTTTTCCTCCGTCATGGCTCTGCCTCCTGCCCGGTCCCGGAATCGGGATTCTTGAGCTCAAGCGGGATGGGCGACTGTTCGGCGACGAGCTTTTCGGCCTCTTCCAAAGTCAAAGTCTTCACGTCTCCGTTCGAATAGAGGACGTTCGTGCCGTATTTTTTGTGCGCGCCGGGCGGACACATGAGGATCGGGACCGGCGGCTGAAGCGAATCGTCGAACACGACCGATGCGGACACCGGAAACACCAGATAACGCTGCCGTTCCGTATGGCGGACGGCATTCTGTTTTTTTCTGTCCTGGGGGCGGATGTGGATGCACCCCCTGAAAACCGGAGGATAGTCATACTTTCCCGATTCATATTCATGAACCAAATCCACCAAGGTCCAATCCGGCGGCGGAGTCCACGCTTTATCTCCCTTATCATCCGAGAGACCCCATCTTAGAATTCTCCAGTCCTGTATCAAGTTGCCGAAGCAGTTAACTGCGCAGGAATGTTCCGACGGTTGCCCCAGAGGAGGAAGAAGCATGAGACCGAGGAATAATTGGGCTGTCACGACCAGCGCGGCAATCAGGCATCCGTGCCAGCTCTTGAACATCCTTTTTTCTCCCTGAGCGGAAATGATTTCAGGGGATTCCGCAGAGGTTTCGTTCGTTTCCATCGTCATGGCGTT
>JBGUKB010000057.1:0-47800 GCA_045114235.1 Victivallales bacterium | reverse complement strand
TTCCGCATCCACGATCCAGCTGAAGAAGCCGGAATCCTCGACCCCGACCGTCCAGCTGAAGAAGCCGGAATCCTCGACCCCGACGATCCAGCTGAAGAAGCCGGAGTCCTCAAGTCCGACCGTCCAGCTGAAGAAGCCGGAAGCGGAATCCTCCGCCGCGCCCGCCAAGAAGGTCGGCGAAGCACCGGTCCCGCCGGAACGCAAGCTCACGCTGAAGCTGAAAAACCAGCCGTCCCAGCCGAAGGAGCTTCCGAGGAACATCATCCCCGGCCTGAACATCCCGAACATGCCTCCGGTGCAGAAGCAGGAGCAAGAGGAACAGAAGCCCGCGGAGGCCGCGCCGCAGCAGGCGGAGCAGCCCCCGGTCGCCGCGCCGGTCGAGACCCCGACCCCTGTGCCGGAAGCGGTTCCCGAGGACGGCAAGAAAAAAGGCAAGCTGCCGAAGGTGAAAAAGCAGAAAGATCCGGTCACGTCCGCCGACGAGCCGAACTGGTTCTTCCTCACGCTTTCCGTCCTCACGCTCATCTGCGTCTGCTTCATCGCCTATCTGCTCTTCGCGCAGTACATGAACATGTACCAGGGGCAGCAGATCCCGGTCCCGGGATTCCTTCTGCCAAAATGAGCGGCTCCTGCCCGTTTTGAACGGGCAAACACAAAAACGAACTTCGCCGCATCCGGAGAACGTTTCCGGGTGCGGTTTTTCTTTTTGCCGCGGATGCGCCGGAGGTCGCAAAATTTGACCAGCAAATCTGACCCCCTCGGGAAAAGTGCGTCCGGGGACGGTTTTTCCCGCGCCGGCCGGCGTTTTCGCGTTTGCTTCGCGCCGGAAAGCATGGTATAGTAACCGCGAGAGGGGGGAGAGATCCTTCTTCTCCGGCATAAGCGGTCCTGGCCCGGAAATCACGGAATCGGGGGAATTCCGGGACAGGATGGACGATCCGCACGATGCCCTGCATTGGAATCCGCCGTCAAGGGGGCCGGACGGCCGTTTTCGGGGGGAAACGGTTCTCCGGGGACGGCGGATCACGGGGGGAATGCACGGCATGGACCGTTTCCGCTTATGCCATTTTTTGTTTCCGCGAACGTTATGATTAACGTCTATGACGTGAAAAATGACGTGATTTTAGCTTTTTTCGACTGAAAAGCACGGGAAAGATATTTGCTTTTTTGCTGTTGAACGAATATTGTAACATGCAAACACATGAACAATAACGTTCCCGGGAGACACTTGGCGCCGACCGGAGAAAACAGAAAAAAGGAAATCGAGAATGAAACTGTTTCAACGCCATCATATCGGCGCAGTCCTCTGCGCCGGGATCATGGTCCTCGGAGCCGCCCAGGCTGACGCCGCCGCGATCCCCCCTGCCGGCAAGGGCAAGCCGCTGATCTCCGGGCGCACGGTCAGCAACCTCAACGCGGAATGGAAATTCAAACTCGGATCGGTCGAGAACGGCCAGGCGGTCGACCTCGACGACAGCACATGGGAGCTCGCCCACGTCCCGCATTCGTTCAGCCTGCCGTATTTCCTCTCCGACCGGTTCTACACGGGCGACGGCTGGTACCGGAAGAAGATCAATATCTCGAACGTGGATTTCGTCATCAAAAACGGACAGCTCGTTGCCGAGGAGGACAAGCGCTACCGGTATTACCTCGACTTCAAGGGCGTCTTCCAGGTCGCCGACGTGTACGTGAACGGCAAGCTCGCCGGGCATCACGAGGGCGGCTACACCGGATTCGAGGTCGATTTCACGGACCAGATGGTCAACGGCGAAAACGTGATCGCCGTGCGCGTGAACAACAACTGGAATCCGCGCATCGCACCGCGCGCGGGCGAACACACGTTCTCTGGCGGCATTTACCGCGACGTCTCGCTCGTCGTGAAGCGGGACGTCCATGTGGCGTGGTACGGCATGTCGATCACCACGCCGAAGCTCGAAGAGGGCGACACGTCCGTCCGCGTGGCGAACGAGATCCGCAACTGCTCGAACGAGGCGCGCACGGTCAACGTGGAGACCACGGTCTACGATCAGGCGGGCAACCGCGTGGCGCAGGCATCGAAGAACGGCATCAAGCTGACGCCGAACGCGGTCATGGAGGTCGAACTCGTCACGCCTCAGGTGAAGGACGCCAAATGGTGGTCGCCCGAAGAGCCGAACCTGTACCGCGCGGAGACCACCGTGGTCGACGCTGACACCTCGCTTTTCTACGACCGCTACTCCGACAACTTCGGATTCCGCACCGTCAAATGGACCGCCGACCAGGGATTCTTCCTCAACGGAAAGAACCGGTATTTCCACGGTGCGAACGTGCATCAGGACCGCGCGGGCTGGGGCGACGCCGTGACCCACGCCGGATTCGAGCGCGACGTCCGCTACATGAAGGAAGCCGGATTCGACTTCATCCGCGGCTGCCACTATCCGCATCACCCGGCGTTCGCGGATGCCTGCGACCGCATCGGCATGATGTTCTGGAGCGAGAACTGCTTCTGGGGCACCACCGGCATGGGCGGGCCGAACATCTGGGGCGGCGCGAGCGCGTATCCCGTGGAGGAGGCCGACCAGATCCCGTTCGAGGAATCCGTGATCCGCAGCCTGCGCGACATGATCCGCATCAACCGCAACCACCCGTCCATCGTGTGCTGGAGCCTCTGCAACGAGGTGTTCTTCTCCGACAACCGCGTGTTGCCGAAAGTGCGCGATTTCCTCCAGCGCCTCACGAAGATCGCCCATGAAGCCGACCCGACCCGTCTGGCGGCGGTCGGCGGCGCCCAGCGCGGGCAGGTGGACCATTGCAGCGACATTGCCGGGTACAACGGCGACGGCGAGCGCATCCGCGAGTACCAGAACCCCGGCCTGCCGAACGTGGTCAGCGAGTACGGGTCGAACATCGAGATCCGGCCCGGCAAGTTCGACGCGGGCTATGAGCGGTTCAGCCGTATCACCGGCAAAAAGGAGTACGACTGGCGCAGCGGCGAGGTGATCTGGTGCGGCATCGACCACGGCAGCATGGGCGGCCAGTTCGGCTGGATGGGCGTCATGGACTATTTCCGCCTGCCCAAACGCCGCTGGTACTACTACCGCGAGACGTTCAACGGCGTGAAGCGCCCGGAATGGCCCGTCGAGGGCACCCCGGCGAAGGTCGTCCTGACCTCCGACAAGAACTCCATGTTCGCCGACGGCACAGACGACGTGCAGCTGATCGCCACGATCGTCGATACCGAGGGAAAAGAACTCAGCAATTCCCCGGAGGTGACGCTCCGCGTGGTCTCCGGTCCCGGCGAATTCCCCACCGGCCGCTCCATTACCTTTAAGAACGACTCCGACATCGCCATCCGCGACGGCAAGTGCTCCATCGACTTCCGTTCCTACTACAGCGGGACCACCGTCATCGAGGCGACTTCGCCCGGTCTCGAATCCGGCCGCATCGAGATCGCGTCCACGCGCGGCCCCGGATTCCAGCCCGGCAAAACTCCGGTCATCGAGAGCCGTCCGTACGTCAAGTTCACGGGCGAGCTGATCGGCACGAAGGTGTCCGACAAGCCGTTCAATATGGCGCTGGACAAGCCCACGCTCGCCTCGGAATCCGTTCCCGGCCACTCCGCCACGTGCGCCGTCGACGGCCGCCCGGAGACATTCTATCAGGCCGCTTCCGGCGAAAACTGCTTCCTGCAGGTCTCCGCCGAACGCATCATCAAGCCGAAATCCGTCCGGGTCGTCTTCGTCGACGAGGCGGAATACAAGTTCAAGCTCGAATGTTCCCTGGACCAGGAAAATTGGACTTCCATTTCAGACGTCAGCGGCACTTTCAAGGAAAAAGTCGTCCCGATGGACGGAAAGTTCGAGGGGCTTTTCTACCGGATCACGTTCGCTCCGGGCGACGCCGCCAACCCCGGCCCCGCCGTCTCCGAGTTCGAGATCATGCTGTAAGATCGGGCTGAGAAAGACGCCGCCGGAGTCCGCGCGGCGTCTTTTTTTATGCCTTCAGCGCCAGCTCGCGCAGTTTCTTCAGGTCCTTTTTGCCGTTGCCGAGGAACGGTATCTTTTCCAGCGGGAAGAAGCAGTCGGGACGCGGCACCCAGAGGTTCGGCAGGCCGGATTCGCGCAGGCGGTTCCCCGCGTCGACCGGATCGAGGCCGCAGTCGGCGGCGTAGAACACGATGAGCTGTTCGCCCTTCCTCGAATCGGGACGCGCCGTGACGGCGACCTTGCCCTCGAGTCCGTAGAACTCCTCCAGACGGTTTTCGATCAGCTCGTGCGGGACCATTTCGCCGCCGATCTTGCTGAACCGCGAGAGCCGCCCCGTGATGCGGATATAGCCGTCACGGTCCATGGAGGCGACGTCGTTGGTGTTGTACCAGCCGTCCGGGGTCATGGCGGCCGCGGTGGCTTCGGGATCGTCCAGATAGCCGAGCATCACGGACGCCGATTTCAGCTGGAGCAGGCCTTCCTTTCCGGGGCCGAGCAGTTCGCCCGTGTCCACGTCGGCGATGCGCGCCGCGATGCCGGGCATGGCGACGCCGATGCTCCCCTCCGGCCCCGCCTCGCGTCCGACCGCCAGAAAGTCCTTCGGCAGGTTCAGAGACACGATCGGCGACATCTCGGTGCAGCCGTAGCCCTCGATGATGTGCAGTCCGGCAAGCTCGAAGAACGCGTCCGCGAGGCGTTTCTGAAGCTTCTCCGCGCCGGTCACCATCATGCGCAGCGAATCGAAGTCGCCGGGCTTGCAGTTCCGCATGTAGGTCTGAAGGAACGTCGGCGTGGAAATGAGCATCGTGACCTTGTCGTCGCGCACAGCCTTGCACACGCCCGCGCCGTCCAGCGGATTCGCCACCAGCGTGACCTTCGTCCCCGTGACGCCGGGGAAGCACAGGCCGACCATGAGCCCGAACGCATGGAAGAGCGGCAGGTTGCCGAGGATGCGCTCCGTGCCGTACAGCCAGTTCAGCTGCCGCCAGAAACTCCAGATGTTCGCCGTGATGTTGTGATGGGACAGCAGGATGCCCTTCGGCATGCCCGTGGACCCGCTGGAGAAGAGCAGGGCGGCAGGGTGCATGAGGTCGGCGCCGTAACGCGGCGAGACCAGGCGGATGAGGAGCTGGTGAGGGAGGAAAATGATCTGCGCGGCGGTCAGGAGCTTGTCGCCCTTCGTGACGAGTTTCGGCAAGTCCTCCAGGAAGAACATTTCGTCGCGCACGGGCTTTTTCAGCTTGCTCAGGAAGAGGCGGCTCGTGATGACCGTCTTCAGTTTCGCGCGGTCGTACATGGACTGCATCACGGCGTCGCCCGCCGTGTAGTTCAGGATCGCCGGGGTGCGGTCGGCGAACATCACGCCGAGGAGCACAGCCACGGACACAGCCTTGTTCGGCAGGAGCACGCCCACGAACTGCCCGTCGTCGCCGCGTTCCGCCAGGATCTTCCGCAGTTTCCGGCTGATGATGATCGACTGCGCGAGCATGGCGAAATTCGACAGTCCCTTCGGCGCGTCGGCGTCCTTGAACGTGCTTTCGAACGGATGCTGGAGCGAACGCCGCAAATATCTGTAGTGAACTGTCTTCTCTCCGCGGACGGGCTTCATCTCCGCCTCCGCTCCAAGCTCCTGAATCCGCTGCCAGATGCGGAATCCGTTCCAGGCCGGCGGGATCGGCTCGCCGACGATGATCGTGCCGGGGATCGGCAGCAGGCGCGGCTTGATGAACCGCAGTTTCCCGCCGTAGATCGTCAGCAGGCTGCCCCAGTGGAGCCCCAGGCGCACCGGGACCACCGGGATGTCCGGCGACGGCATCAGACGGTGCAGGCCCGAGCGGAACGCATGCGTGATGCCGTTCGGGGAGATCGCGCCCTCGGGGAAGACGCAGACCGCGCCGCCGCGGTTCAGGATCGCATGCGACTGTTCGATCAGACGCCGCATCCGCTCCCGGTTCATCCCGCGCGGCACTTCCAGCGCGCCGCTCCAGCGGAAAAACAGGTGCAGGCCGGGGAACCGGTAGAACGCCTCGTCCACCATGAATGTCACGCGGCGCGGCTTCAGGCAGAGAATGAAAATGAAGTCGAGGAACGAAATATGGTTTGCGACGAGCAGGACGGGCCCCGCGTCCGGATAGTTTTCGATCCGGTCGACGCGGATCCGGTAAAGAGAGTGGGACAGGATCAGCCCGAGCGTGCGCAACGTCAGCGAAGGCCGCCAGACCAGCAGGAAGACCAGCCATGCCGCCAGCGCGATTTCGAGGACCCGGACCCCCTGCGCGCCGCACCGGAGCACGACAAGCGCCAGCGCCTCCGAAACAGCAAGCAGGCATGCCGCGCTCGCGAAACCCGATTTGCCCGGCCCCGTCCCGAACCGCGACCGGCACGCCGCCGCCAGCATCTGCGAACCGATCCGGAGAAACACCCAGAATCCGCCGCACGCGATCGCCAGGGCGAGACAGCGCTTTGCCGCGCCGCCCGTCAGCAGCCAGTGCAGCCCCAGGAGCGCGAGCAGAAGCCCCGGCAGCACCGCGCCGACCAGCACGCCGTAATTCCGGGCGCGCAGCATCGACGCGAATCCCGCTGCGGCCGAAAGACCGGCGAGCCATCCGCCCCACGCGGGGAGAGAGGAATAAGGAAAGGAGTGCAGGACAAGCAGGCAGGCGGCGAGCAGCAGGCAGCCGGAAACCGCGGCGATGAGGGAGGTGACGGCCAGTTCGGGATTGTTCTTCATAGCGTTCAAAACGGATCGGGAAAGGGAATGGAGGTTGACATGACGATAATATATCGCGCCCCCGACTTTTTTACAAGTCTTTTCCATTTTTGTTTCAGACAATTCTTTCCTGAAACCGGAAAACCTTTCTTATATCTGAAAAAAAGCATTTTTCTCCAAAGAATCATTTGCATATTCCGGGGGAACGATGTATATTTAGAGGTAATATTTCGCGAACAAAACATTTTACCCCAACGAAAGGCGACCGAACCGTATGAAAATTCAAGTTTTGAGCGCTACCGCCGTTTCCGCGATCCTCCTCGCGGCCCTCACCGCGTGCAACGTCGCGAAACCGCCTGCGGCCATTTCCAAGGACAAATATACCGAAATCACCGCGGAAGAGCACCAGCAGCTTCCGGCCGGACTCAAGCTTCTCACGCTCGACGAAGCGCAGACCATCGCCGTCCAGAACAACCCGAGTTTCAAGAGCCGCTACTTCGCCGTCTCCCAGGCGCGCGCCCAGTACTACAGCCGGTTCGCATACTACATGCCCACCGTCACGGCTTCCTACGACATGAAATCCTACCACAGCCACGGTTATACCGAGGACGCCGGCGCCAGCTATAAGACCTATACCTCCGCTCCTTCCATGACCGCTTCGCTGCTCGTCTTCGACAGCTTCCAGCGCGAAATGAACCTGCTGGCCGCCCGCTACAACTGGAAGAGCACCGAACAGACCGAGCAGGACGCCCGCCGTCTGCTCCTCCAGAACGTCGCCTACGCGTACAACAACGTGATGCTGGCGAAGGCCAGACGCAACATCGCGATTGAGGACATGCGCTACAACCGCCAGCTCCTCAAGGAAACCGAGCTGAAGTACGGCGTCGGCGCCTCCACGCTTTCCGACGTCCTCAACTTCAAGGTCAACTACAACAACGCCGAGAGCAACCTCTACTCCGCGAACTATAACCTCGCCTCCTCGAAATTCGCGCTCGCCGCGCTCATGGGCCTCACGGAAGGCACCATCCCGGACGACGTCGAATTCCCCGAAGAGCTTTCGGTCGACGGCGAAATGCTCGCCGACGAGAGCGTCTACCTCGATGCCGCCCTCTCCAACCGTCCCGACCTGAAGGCGCTCCGCGAAGCGCTTCAATCCTCCAAGTTCACCTACTATTCGAGCATCGCCGCGTTCGGCCCGACCGTCAGCGCCTCCCTCGGCCTCGGCTACAACAACGCCGCCACGCACTACAGCCCCTTCAAATCCGATTCCGGCGTCACCTCGCATCAGGGCATTCGCAGAAACCGCTACAGCACGTTCTCCAGCGGCATCAGCGTTTCCTGGGAACTCTTCTCCGGCGGCAGGACCTTCTTCAACATGCGCGCCTCGCAGGCCGCGATGGAGCAGGCTGAGTACACGCTTGCCGACAAGTGGATCACCGTCATCAACGACGTCCGCACCGCCTACGAGAACTACATCGTCAGCCTCAAGACCGTCAAGCTCTACCAGAAGAACCTCGAGGCCGTCCGCAAGATGCGCGACCTGGTCGACGACGAATACGAAGCCGGCAACTGCGCCATCACGCGTGTGAACGAAGTCCAGCGCGAATTCGTCAACGCCGAGACCTCCCTTGCGCAGGCCGTCGTCAGCATGCACAACGCCAAGGCGCAGATCATCGCTGCGACCAACGCGAACTGATCCGAACGCAAAAACCGCAATCCCGAACACAATCCGCGGGCCGTCCAAGGCCCGCATCTTTTCACCATCATGCAGCACAGACTCAGATTCGCCCCGTCCCCGACCGGACAGGTCCACATCGGAAACATCCGCACCGCGATCTTCAACTGGCTTGCCGCCCGCCACATGGGCGGCAAGTTCATTCTCAGAATCGAGGACACCGACCTTGAACGCTCCACGAAGGAGGCGATCGACACGCTCCTCGAGTGCATGGAGTGGCTCGGCCTCGACTACGACGAGGAAGTCCTCTACCAGACCACGCAGGCGCAGCACCACCTCGACGCCGCGAAGAAGCTCATGGAGGACGGAAACGCCTATCCGCTCGGACCCGTCACGGAGCATTCCCCGATCCTCTTCCGCATCCCCGTCTTCTGCGACGAATTCCCGTTCGTGCGCACGGTCGGCCCGGCCTCGTACACGCTCGCGCCGGACACCGCGGTCGAGATCAACGGCGGCGGACTGAAGTTCACGACGCTTTCGCCGAAGGGCAAGCCGGTCGAAAACCAGGCGTGCCTCGCCGGGTTCAAGGACCTCGCAATCCTTGATGCCGCCGGACAGACGCTCTTTGCGCTCACGGACGACAAGCTCAATGATATCCTGGCCTGCGGCGCGTCCGAGACCGTCGAACACGCCGCGTCCATGACGTTCACCCGCCGCGAAGTCTTCTATGACGACATGGTCAAGGGGCACCTTTCCAAGCCGCTCGACAGCATGCGCGACTTCATCATCGTCCGCAGCGACGGCAGCCCGGTCTTCCACCTCGCGAACGTCTGCGACGACATCACGCAGGACATCACGCTCATCGTGCGCGGCGACGACCATGTGGAAAATACCTACCGCCACCTCTTCATGTTCCAGACGCTCGGCGCGAAGGTCCCGTCCTACGCCCACCTGCCGATGATCGTGAACGCCCAGGGCAAGCCCTACAGCAAGCGCGACGGCGACGCCTTCGTCGGCGATTTCCGCGGCAAGGGCGTGCTCCCCGAGGCGCTGTTCAACTACCTGACGCTCCTCGGCTGGTCCTCCGGCGACAACCGCGAGAAGATGTCCCGCGAGGAGCTCGTCGAGGCGTTCGACCTCGCCCGCGCCCAGCATTCGCCCGCGCAGTTCGACGCCGTGAAGATGGCGAACCTGAACGGGCAGTACATCGCCGCGCTCGATCCGGCTGTCTTCCGCGAACGCGCCTGGGATTTCGCCGCCGCGTATCCGTGGCGGGAATCAGTCGACCGCGCGAAATTCGACGCCGTGGCGGACCTGATGCAGAGCCGCACCAAGCTCATGACCGACCTGGCAGGCTGGACCTATTTCTTCGCCGTCCCGGTCGACTACGATCCGAAGGGCGTGAAGAAATTCCTCACGCCGGAGCTCATGCGCGCCGCCCTGGCGAAGGCCGCCGATGCGTTCGATTCCCTCCCCGAAAACGATCCGCAGGCCGTCGAGGACGCGCTCCGCGCCATCGAGACAGCCGACGGTCTTTCCCAGTTTGCCCTCAACCAGCCCGTCCGCGTCGCCGTCTGCGGCGTCACGGTCGGCGCCAGCATCTACGAGACGGTCGTCTGCATCGGCGTGAAGGAATGCGCCCGCCGCATCCGTGCCGCCCTCGCCGCGACCGCATAACCGTTTTTCAGGAGGACGCATGAACAACATCCCCGTCGAAAAACTCAGGCTCCGGCTGCTCGGCGATCCGATCCTGGCGGCGAAGGCGCGCCCGGTCGAACAGATCACCGAGGAGACGCAGCGCATTTCCGAGGCGATGCTCGAGATCATGTATAAAGCCCACGGGATCGGCCTTGCCGGAAACCAGGTGGGGTTGCTTCAGCGCATCGTGACCATCGACATCGAGCCGCCGACCGACGAGGACGGCAACGAGCTTCCGGTGCATTCGCCCGGCGAAAAGAAACTCCTTCCGCTGATGCCGATCACGCTGATCAACCCGGAGATCGTGTCGTACTCCGGCAACCTCTGCCCGTTCGACGAAGGCTGCCTGAGCGTGCCGGAAGTCTACGGACGCGTCATGCGCAGCGATTCCGTCGTGCTCAAGTCCATGCTCCTTGACGGCTCCGATTTCGTCCTCGAATGCGGCGGCCTGCTCGCGCGCGTCGTCCAACACGAGCTCGACCACCTCGACGGCGTCGTGTTCGTCCAGAAGGTCGATCCCGACGTTTATCCCGGCATTTCCAAACGCGTCGAGAAGATCATCAAGCGCAACGGCCCGCGCGGATTCAAAGTCAGGAGGCTCGTCTGACCATGCCTCAGCCCGGCACAAACACCGGGTCCGCGCCCGGTTTCCTCGCCACGACGGCGCGTCTGTGCGCAGGGACGAAGATCTTGACCGAGATCTACGAATCTTCGCCCGTGCGCGCCATCTGGCGTTTCTTCCTGCTGACCATCCTCTGCGCCATCATGGCGTCGGTCGTCGGCACGTTCGTGCAGAAGGGCGCGTTCGAACGCGCCGGGCGCAACCTTGACGAGGAGATCGGGGCGTTCGTCGTTGCGCCGGATCTGATCGCGTTCCAAAAGGACCCGGACATGCCGCGCCGCTTCAAGCTTCCTTATATCACGCTGGAATATTACCCCGGCGACACGTTTGCAAGCGAAGATTTCAATGCCGACCGGACCTCCGAGCATGGCGTCGTGATCCTCCCCGGCGGCCTGGCGTCCTGGGCATCGGTCAACTGGAAAGGCGAAGATCTTTTCTATGCGAGTTTCCTGCCCGCGTCCATGCTTTACGCCTCGCTTTCCGGGGAAAAGGACGCCGATCTCAACAGCATCGGTGCACGCTGGGAGATGTTCTCCGGCCCCGGCTTCGCCGAAACGCTGAAGAAAGAGTTTGCCGCGCCCGGGGGCGGACGGAACGTTACGGTCAAGGAGGACGGGACCGTCTGGCGTCATGATCTCGCATTCCATCCCGACGGCATCGCCGAATGGGGTGGCAAGGCGGAACCGTCGATTTCGGTCACCGGTTCGCAGGCCGCCCGTTTCGCGGTCTCCCTGCTGACCGCGATCCTCCTGCTGACCACATTTGCGCGGAATTTCTTCGAGATCGGCCTGATCGTGCTGTTGGTGTCGCTGGTGCAGTACCTGCGCGCGTCCACGCTGCCGAAGGGGATCGTCTTCAGGAATGTCCTGACGATCATGGTCTACTCCACCTTCCCGGCACAGATCGCCGCCACGCTGTTCGACGCCGCGGGCGGGGACCGGTTCATTTCGTTCCAATTCCTTTTCGTCGGGATATTCTTCGTCTACCAGCTTTTCGCGTTCCGGGCCGTCATAAGGAAGGTTTGCCCTCAACTCGACCGGAAGGACGACGATTTCGACGACTCCGATTTTTAACCGCCTTTCAAAAGGAGGCCCACAATGAACAAAACGCTTGAACACTGCCGGATCCAGAACTGGTATCCACGCCTCTCCGTATATTCCCTTCCCACCAACTTCGTGTTCCTGATGGACATCGAGATCAAGGCGCTTCAGGAAGGCGACTCGGAATCCGGCATCGCCAAAAACGTGATCGACCGGCTCGAAAGCGCCATGAGCAAATTCCCGTTCACGCGCTTCGTGGGGACCGACCTCGTCGCACCGACCGACACGGTCCGCTTCGAGGAAAAACGAGGCGCGGTCCGCTCCGCTCACAGCGCATGGTATTTTCTGACCCAGAGCGCGAAGGTGCGGAACGCCGCCCAGAACGGCATGGTCTCCGCCCTCTGCGTCCGTCCGTTCCGCCGCATGGACTCCGCCCGCGAGTTCCGTCTGTTCGTGAAGAACGGCAAGCTGCGCGCGATGAGCCAGTACTGGATGACGCGCAATTATCCGCGCCTGGAGAAAAACCGCGAAAAATACTGGACGCTCGCCGTCGATTTCATCGACAAGAACTTCTGGGTGCTCCCCGAACCGGACATCGTGCTCGACATCTACTTCACCTCCAAGGACGAGATCCTCGTGATCGACCTGAATCCGTTCGGCCCGCCCACCGATCCGAAGATGCTCAATACATGGGACCAGGACTGGCTGAACTCCATGGGGATGAAGCTCATCCCGCCGCCGACCGCGATCTCCGGCGACATCAACGTCTCGTTCTGACGCCCGTTTTTTCGATTCTCCGCCGGGGAAAATCCGCATGTTTTTTCCGTGCCGGGTTGATTCCTGTTTCCGGCATGCTATATTATCTACAAAATATTGTTCCGTCTTCCTGCTCCAATCCATCCCGCCTGCCGTACGCGGGAGCAAAAAGAAAGGCCAGCATCCTATGAATACGAAAATGAACAAAACCGCAGCCGAGATCGTCTGCCTGTTCCTCTTCCTGCTGCTTCTTGCCGGTCCGTCCGCCGCCTCCGAGATATACGACTTCAACCCCGACTGGATGTTCCTGAATTCGGACCATCAGATCACGCCGAAGGAATACAAAGAGCACAAAAGCATCTGGGCCGGGGCGAAAGCCGCCACGACGGACGTCATCTGGCCGTTCACTTCGCTTAATTTCGACGACTCGGAATACCGTCCCGTCAACCTGCCGCACGACTGGGCGGTCGAGGACGGCTTTTATCCGGAGGAGAACGGCGAACAGGGCTACCGCAAACGCGGCTGGGGGTATTACCGCAAACGCTTCTTCGTGCCGTCTACATGGAAAGGCAAACGCGTCGAGCTCCAGTTCGGCGGCATTGCCACGCACTCGACGTTCTGGGTCAACCAGATGCTCTTCCACCACAACTACAGCGGATACAACACGATCACCCTGGACATTACCCCGGCATTGATGTACGGTCGCGACAATCTAATCGCGATCGAAGTCAACGCCGCCGTTTTCGAGGGATGGTGGTACGAGGGCGCCGGCATCTACCGCGATGTCAAGCTCATCGTCAGCGATCCGGTCCATGTCGCCACGGAATCCGGGATCCTGGTCAATGCCGAAGTCAAGCTCGACGGATGGAACGTCAACGGGCATGTGGACATCGTCAACGACGGCACTTCCGACCTTTCCCCCATGCTGGACGTCGATATCATCGGCCCGGACGGAAAACGGCTCGAATCCAAGCGTTTTCTCCCGGCGCTTCCCGCAAACCAGACCGTCCGGATCCCTTACTCCATCCGTATCGGTTCTCCGAAGACATGGTCGCCCGATACGCCCACGCTCTATAAGCTCAAAGCCACGGTCAAGGACGAAAAACGCGTTTACGACGAAAAGTCCGTCAACTTCGGATTCCGCGTTTTCAAGTTCGATTTCACGAACGGTTTTTCCCTCAACGGAAAGCCGATGAAGCTCAAAGGCGTCTGCAATCATCAGGACCATGCCGGCGTCGGCGCCGCCGTTCCCGCTTCGATCGAGGAATTCCGCATCAAAAAACTCAAGGAAATGGGCGCGAACGCCTACCGCTGCTCCCACAATCCCCCGAGCGAAAACATCCTCGACCTCTGCGACAAGTACGGACTTCTCGTCATCGACGAAAACCGTGCGTTCAATGCCGGGCCGGACTGGCTCGAATATGTCCGGGCGCATGTCCGTCGCGACCGCAATCATCCGTCGATCATCGCCTGGAGCATTTTCAATGAAGAGCCGCTGCAGGGCGAGATACGCGGACAGGAAATCGCCCGCGCACTCGTCAATGCGGTCAAATCCGAGGATGCGACCCGGCCCGTCCTTGCCGCCATGAACGGCGGTTTCTTCTCGAAGGAAGGCGCCCGGAACGTCCTTGATATCGTCGGCTTCAACTACCAGTATGGCAACATCGACCGGTTCCACACCGAATATCCGAACATCCCCATTCTGCTCACCGAGGGCGCCAGCGCCTTCGAGACGCGCGGCGAGATCGTTACGGACCGCGAAAAAAACATTGCTTCCTCCTATGATATTTTTGCCGCCGACTGGGGCACCACGCACCGCAAGGACTGGGAAACCGTCCTGAACCGCCGGTTCCTCGCGGGCACTTTCGTCTGGACCGGATTCGACTACCACGGCGAACCGACCCCCTTCAACAACAAGTTCCCCGCGAACAGCAGCTACTTCGGCTGCATGGACCTTTGCGGTTTCCCGAAGACCGCTTTCTACATCCGCCAGGCGCAGTGGCTTGACAAGCCCGTTCTCCAGACCGCTCCGAACCACTGGAATTTTCATGACAAGGACGGCCAGGAGATCGACGTCTTCTGCGCCACGAACGTGGAGGAGGTCTCCTTCATCCTCAACGGCAGAAACCTTGGCACGTTCAAGGTCGATCCCGTCGAAATGCTGACGCAGAAGGTCGCTTATGAACCCGGCACCCTGCTTCTGGTCGGACGGAAGGGCGGCCAGGAAGTCATCCGCACCCAGATTGAGACGACCGGGAAACCGGTCGGGTTCAAACTCATCCCGGACCGCACCGAGATCAAGGGTGACGGCTTTGATGCGGTCCCCGTTACGGTCTGCGCCGTCGATTCCTCCGGCCGCATTGTCCCGGACGCCAATGTGCCCGTCGAATTCGAAATCTCCGGTCCCGGCCGCAACATCGGCGTCGGCAACGGCGACCCCAACTGCATTCTCAGCGAAAAGGCCGATTCCCGTCCGCTGTTCAACGGTTACGCGCAGATCATCGTCCAGTCCGACCGCGGCAAGAAGGGCAATATCACGATCACGGCGAAGGGCGAAGGCTTCAAATCCGCTTCCTGCACCATCAAGGCTGCTGCCGACGCCGGTCTTCCGGTTGTCGAGGGGTTCATGAACCACGAGACCACGATTGACGGATGGCGCGTTACGCTGCCCTCCGGATCGAAACCGGATATATTCTCGAATTCCGTAAGTGAAATGAACAATCTTCTGCCGGCGCAGCTCGGCGATGAACTCGTGCTCAAACCGAAGGACTGGGTCATCTATTACACGGAATGCCGGCTTCCGGCGGAAATCACCGGAAAGGGCGGTTCCCTTTGCTTCAAAAACATGACGGGGAAAGCCGATGTTTTCCTCAATGGCGAACTTGTCCTGGAAAGGAAGAGTTCGGCGCCCGGAGACGTGATCATTCCCCTGAAAGAAGGGCTTGACAAGGTCGAATTCAATGTCCGCATGCAGCCGGATGTGAAGGGACACATCCTCCTCGGCGACATCGTCTTCGTCTCGCCGGAAAAACTCAAAAAGATCTCCGGGAAATAACCTTCCCCCGCCTGATCGAACAGCACCTATGATTCAGAACACACCAAAGGGGCTCCGGCTCCAGATCGGCTTCTTCGGCAGACGCAACGCAGGCAAATCATCCCTGCTCAACGCGCTCGCAGGACAGGATGTCGTCATCGTTTCCGACGTTCCCGGCACCACCACGGACCCCGTCGAAAAGCCCATGGAGCTGCCTCCGCTCGGCCCCGTGCTCTTCATCGACACTGCCGGGCTCGACGAGGATCCGACCGCGCTCGGCGGCAAGCGCGTCGAGAAAAGCCGCCGCGTCTTCGACCGCACCGACCTCGCGCTGATCGTGACGGACGGCGGCTGGAGCGACACGGAGGAAAATGTGCTCGCCTTCTTCCGCGACCGCGCCACGCCTTTGATCGTGGTCTTCAGCAAAGCCGACGTCGCCGCACCCCGTCCCGATCTCGTCGCGCGTCTTGACGATGCGAAGATTCCGCATGTCGCGGTCTCCGCGTCTACGGGCGCCGGGCTCGCCGCGCTCCGCTCCGCGCTGGTCAATGCCGCGCCTGAAGGTTTCCTCGGCGGCCGTCCCATGCTCGGCGACCTCATCGCGCCGGGCGACTCCGTGCTGCTCATCACGCCCATCGACAAGGAAGCGCCGAAAGGACGCATGATTCTGCCGGAAGTGCAGGCCATCCGCGACACGCTCGACCACGACGCGCTCTGTCTTTGCGTGACCGAACACCATATTGCGGACATGCTCGCCCGCCTGAAGACGCCGCCCGCGCTCGCCGTGACCGATTCCCAGGCGTTCGGCATCGCTTCGCGTTCCGTCCCGCCGGAGATACCCCTCACGTCGTTCTCCATCCTTCTCGCGCGCATGAAGGGCGACCTCGCCGCGTGCGCCGCCGGAGCCGCCGCGATCGACCGTCTGCACGACGGCTCGCGCGTGCTTGTGGCGGAGGCATGCACGCACCATCCCATCGGCGACGACATCGGACGTGTGAAGCTCCCGCGCTGGATTCGCGAATACCGCCATGCCGAGGGCATCGAGTTTACCACGGCCGCCGGGGCCGATTTCCCGGACGACCTCACGCAATACGACCTGGTGCTCCACTGCGGCGCCTGCACGTTCAACCGACGCGCCGTCCTGTCCCGCATCCTGCACTGCCGCGAGCAGGGCGTCCCGTTCACGAACTACGGCGTCGCCATCGCGCATATCCACGGCATCCTCAAGCGCGCCCTCTCGCCTTTCCCGGATGCGTTCGAGGCGTTCGAAGAGGCCGCGCGCGGAGGACGCGCCTGAGCGGCGCGGACTGCGGTCATGTCCCGGGAACAGGCTCAAACCGCGGAGGTCTCCGCGTCCGTCCGGCTTTCGGGCGGAAACGCCCCGGATTTCGGCAGGACCTGGAAACGCCAGCTCTGCGTGATCTGGAGCGCGCAGTTCCTGTCCGCCATCGGCTTCTCCTTCGGCCTGCCGTTCATCTCCTATCTCATGCAGGAGGACATGGGCGTCACGGACAAGGCGGAGCTCGCCTACTGGGTCGCCGCGTTCAGTGCCGCGTGCCCGCTCACCATGATGTTCTTCTCGCCCGTCTGGGGTGCGCTCGGCGACCGCTACGGACGCCGGAAGATGCTTCTGCGGTCCTACGTCGGCGGCGCTGTGGCGGTCGGGCTCATCAGCGTGGCGCAGACTCCGCTTCAGCTGGTCCTGCTGCGCGTCATCCAGGGGGCGTTCTGCGGCACCATGTCCGCCTCGCAGGCGCTCATCTCCACACAGACCCCGCGCGAACACACCGGATTCGCGCTCGGCGCGCTGAACAGCGCCATGTTCTCCGGCACCATCGCCGGTGCGTTCGCGGGCGGCTATGTGGCGGAGTTCGCCGGATACCGTCCGGCGTTCGCGATCTCCGCGCTCTGCTTCGTCCTGTCGTTCATCATGGTCTTCTTCTTCTCCCGCGAATACTACACGCCGCCGGCCGGAAAAGCCTCCGGGGTGCGCGGCATGCTTCATGCGCTCCGCCCCGAAACCGCCCAGCTCGCGCTCAACCTGCCCATCTTGCTCATCATGGGGCTGGTCATGTTCTCCCGTTCGTTCGACGCGTCCTTCGTCCCGCTCTTCGTGCAGGACCTGCACGGCGGCATCGACGGCGCGTCGAAGATCACCGGCGCACTCTCCGGCCTCTGCGGCCTCGCCGGCGTCGTGTCCGGGTTCCTGCTCGGGTATCTTGCCGACCACTATCCGCCGGGCCGCCTGGCGGTCATCTCGTCCGTCCTGACCGCCGCGTTCATGTTCTCCATTTCGTTCGTCTGGGGGCTCGCCGCGCTCTTCGTGCTGCGGTTTGCCATGATCTTCATGGGCAGCGGCATCGAACCCGCCATGCAGATATGGCTCGCGAAAAAGACGGACGAACGCTCCCGCGGGCAGATGTTCGGCTGGGCGTCCGCCATGCGCTGCCTGGGCCTCGGGCTCGCTCCGCTCGCGGGCGGTCCCATCGCGGCGAACCTCGGCCTCCGCGCCGTGTTCGCGGGCGGCTCGCTCTTCTTCCTCCTGACCGCGTTTTTCATTTGGCTCGCCATGCGCCATTACCGGGAGATCTGACCGGTCCGTGCGTTTTCGTTTTCCCCTCGGCGGACGCCTGTTTCCGCGCGCGTACATAAAAAACGCGCGTTTTCGCGTTTTTTTTGACAAAAGATACTTGTTTTTTCCGTTTTTTGAGGTATCTTTTTATGATTTGAATCCGCGGAGACCGTCAGCACCATGCCGAATCAGGAAATCATCCTCAAATATCTCTTCTTTTTCTTCGATTTCGTCCTCATCTGGGCGATGATCTACGGCGTGCTGTATTTCCTGCGCGGCACCCGGAGCGCAAACGTGCTGTTCGGCGTGATCCTGATCTTCCTGATCGCCACGTCCGTCGTGACGTTCTTCGACAACCTGACCGCGCTGCGGTTCCTCCTGAAGGAATGCCTGATGCCGTCCCTCGGCATCGCCATCCTCGTCGTCTTCCAGCCGGAACTGAGGCGCGCGTTCGCGCAGGCGGGAAGCCTTTTCGCCTCGAACCGGACGGGACAGGAAACGATCGACCAGGTGACCGAGGCGGCGGCCCAGCTTTCCACCACGCGCACCGGCGCGATCATCGTGTTCGAACGCAACATCGGCCTTACGGACACCACGCGTTCGGCGGTCCCGCTGGACGCGCGCGTGGACGCCCTGCTGATCCAGTCCATTTTCTACCCGAACTCGCCTCTTCACGACTGCGCGCTGGTGATCGGCAAGAACAACCGCATCGTGGCGGCCCACGCGGTGCTGCCCCTGGCCGAAGAGGATTTCTTCGTGAACGGCAAACGGCTCGGCACGCGCCACCGTGCCGCGGTCGGCATCTCGCAGGAGACCGACGCCGTGGCTGTGGTCGTGTCCGAGGAGACCGGCCTGATCAGCCTCGCGAAAAAAGGCCGTCTGCTCCGCGGCCTGAAGCCGGAGGAGCTCCGGTTCCAGCTCGGCATGATCCTGCTGGAACGGAAGGCCCTGTGGAAGCGCTTCGGCAACGCCGTGGACCTGCAGGGGATCCAGGAGCCCGATCCGGACGCCGGAAAGGACGATGAAGCATGAGCTCGGTCCGCGATTTCTGGATGACGAAGATCCTGCCTCACGTGCCCTATGCGATCCGGCATGATTTCTGGCGCAAGCTGTTTGCGCTCGTGTTTGCCGTCATCCTGACCGTGTACGCACATCTGAACACCACGCAGAAGAAAGGCGATTCGAAGCCGGTTTCCATCGATTTCGGCCACGTGAAGGTGCAGTTCGTCGCGGACAACAACGCGTTTACGCTGGTGAAACGGACGCCGGAAGACACGGACGTGCTCGTGAGGATGAAGATCAGCGGCGGCACGGACGAGCTGAAGAGCGACGATTTCTACATCGAATGCCCCGTGACGCAGTCCGAGATCGACCGGAACGGCGCCAAGGAGCTGGCTCCCGACATGGTGAAATGTCGCAAGGACATCGATTTCATCGTGGACGAGATCTATCCCGAGGCGATCACGCTGGACGCCGTCGACTATGTGGCGGAAAAAACGGTCCCCGTGCGCATCGACTACGATCCGCAGGAGGTCATGGCAGGGTACCGCGTCACGTCGGTCCAGACGGAAAAGCAGGTCGTCATCCGCGGCCTGAAAGGCGAGATCGGCGGCGTTTCCGAACTCAGGACCGAAAAGCTCCCACTGTCGGACGTGAGCAACAGCTTCTCCCGTATGGTGCGCCTGATCCCGCCCGACGGAAACGGGGAGCGTGTCAAGCTGCTTTCCGACGCGGTCAGGGTCGAGGTCAAGATCGAGAAAAGCCAGTCCATCACGTTCGACGGCCTGCCGCTTCAGGTCATTTTCGACAAGGTCGGCGCGAACAGCCTCGCCATCACGAAGATCCAGCCGGAGACCGTGAGCGTGCAGGTCGAAGGCCTGTCCAGCATCCCCGCCGCCGAAATGGAACGCCAGATCCACCCCGTCCTGAACCTGTCGGATCTGAAGACGCCCGGCGTCTACACGATCGACCGGATCCGGTGCCTGACCGACAACGACGACATCAAGGTGCTGCGGGTGACGCCGTCCCAGGTCACGGTCACCCTGGAGCCCGTCGCGCCCCCCTCGAACTGAAACCTCTTTAACCGGATTTGAACTTGCCATGACTGAACTTTCACCGAATTATTCCCAGGCGGAGGATGTTTGCAACTCCGTCACGCACGTCGCCGGGGCCGTCCTCACGGTCTACGGTACGTACCTGCTGATCCTGAACTCGTCCATGCCGTCGTTCATCGTCTGTGCCCTGATCTACGGCGTCGCGATCTTCTCCATGTTCCTCGTTTCCTCCGTGTACCACGCCATCCGCGACCAGGAGGTGAAGAGCTTTGTCCGCAAGGCCGACCACGCCGTGATCTATTTCGCCATTGCGGGGACCTACGTGCCGATCCTGAACGCCATCGCCGCGCCGCGCGAGTGCCTGATCTGGTTCTGCTCGCTCGGCGCGTGCGCCGTCATCGGCGGGATATTCTCCTTCATCACGCTCAAGCACAGGTTCGTCACCACGATCGTCTATCTCATCATGGGCTGGGCGTCGCTCCTGCTGCTGAAAAACCTGTGGGCAGTCGCGGATCCGATGGTCACATATTACCTGATCGCCGGCGGCGTGGCGTTTTCCATCGGCGCGGTGCTGTACCTCATCAAGAAGCCGTTCGTGCACACCGTGTTCCACGTCTTCGTGCTGGCCGGCGTGGTCCTCCAGTACCTCGCGATCAGGATGCTGTATTCATGATATCCGGTCCGGAATAATCGGTAACCCGGAGCCAAAAAACATAATGGAAGAAAAAGCTTTTTGCCGTCTTTTGCTTGTATTTTGAATGATTGTGCAGTATATTATCATGCAATTGAATGAAACAATCATTTTTTTGAGGAGGAAAACATGGCAAACACATTGGTGCAATTCCGGATCGATGACACTCTGCGGCAGCAGGCGAATGAGCTGTGCGTGAAGCTGGGGCTTGACCTTTCGACCTATTTGCGCATGAGCCTGACCAGACTGGTTCAGGAACAGGGCGTACCTTTTAACCTGAAGCTGAATTCGGTTCCGTCTTCGGCGGAAGCCATTGCCGCGATGCGGAAGATATCCGCCGTTTCAAAGGCGAACGGCACGTCGAAGATGAGCTTGGATGAGATCAACGCCGAAATCTCCGCAGTGAGGAAACGACGGAAATGATTTATGCGGCGATTGACACGAATGTGCTGGTTTCCGCCCTGTTGAATTCCCGTTCCAATCCGGGACAGGTTCTTCTTTCCGTGTTCAACGGGGAGACAGTCCCCTTGATAAATGAAGAAATCCTTGCCGAATATCGCGAAGTCCTCGCCCGGAAAAAGTTCCGTTTTCCGCCTGAACTGGTCTCCATCATCCTGACCAGACTTGCGGCATGCAGTCTGAACATCTCCGATGATTCAACGGATTACCCGGAGGTCGGCGATCCGAAAGACCGCTGCTTCTATGCCGTGACAATGTCGGAGAGGCAATTCGAAGATGCTCTGCTTGTTACCGGAAATATACGCCATTTCCCGGTCAAACCGTTTGTTGTGACTCCGGCACGGTTTGTCGAGATACTTCAAGCGGACAAGCAACGGTAACGGATCAAACTTTTTTCCCGTTTTCTTCCGCCTTGGCTTCGTTCCAGAGTTCGTCGAGGCGGTCCATGGGGGTGCCGTCGACGGTCTTCCCCTCGGCGGCGAGCTTGGATTCCACCGCGCGGAAACGCCGGTCGAACTTGTCCGAAGCGCGGTTCACGACCGCTTCGCAGTTTTCGCCTCGGAAGCGGAGGAAATTCACGACGGCGAACACGAGGTCGGCGGCCTCGTCATCGATCTTATCCCTGTCGCCCGTTTGATATGCTTCCTCCAACTCGGACATCTCCTCGCGGACCTTGGCGAGGATGTCGGCGTCGTTCGTCCAGTCGAATCCGTGCTTGGCGGCCTTCTTCTGGAGCTTCTCGGCGCGGAGCACGGCGGGGAGGTTGCGCGGCACGCCGTCGAGCGCGGACTTGCGGTAGTCGTCGTGCTCGGTCTTCTTGATCTTCTCCCAGTTCACGAGCACCTGCGCGGAGTTGTCCACATGCACGTCGCCGAAGACGTGTGGATGGCGGCGGATCATCTTGTCGGAGATGCCGCGCGCGACGTCCTCCAGCGTGAACGCGCCGCGTTCCTCCGCCATGACGCTGTTCATGACGACCTGCATCAGGAGGTCGCCCAGCTCCTCGCACATTTCGGCGTCGGACTTGTGGTCAACGGCGTCGAGGTATTCGGCGGCCTCGCCGACGAGGCATTTCTTGAGGGATTCGTGGGTCTGTTCGCGGTCCCAGGGGCATCCATCGGGCGCGCGCAGACGGCGCATGACGTTCACGAGGCGTTCGAGTTCGGACATGTTCATATTGGCTCAATACTCCGTGCCCGGGGCGTCCTGCGGAAATGCGGGACGTTCCAGGCGTTTTTTGTAGTAGTTGTAAAGCGAGACCTGGGCGCGCTCGGATTCGTACTGGAGCGTGCTTGTGGTGTGCGAATAACGGTTTTCCCGGGTCAGGCGGCGTCCCTTCCTGCGGTCGTGGAGCGAGGTGAAAAGGATCACGTCCAGCTCGTCGCGCAGGGCGGGGGATTCGACCGGGACCAGGATCTCCACGCGGCGGGAGAGGTTGCGCGGCATGAGGTCGGCGCTGCCGATGAAATACTCCGGCGCGCCGCCGTTTGCGAACCGGTAGATGCGGGAGTGCTCCAGGAAACGGTCCACGATGCTGACGACGCGGACGTTCGCGGCGGCTTCGGGCGGGAGCGAGGCGGGATTCAGGGCGCAGATGCCGCGGACGACCATGTCGATGTGGACGCCGCGCCGGGCGGCCTCGTAGAGGTGTTCGATGACCTCCGGGTCCTGGAGCGCGTTGAGCTTCAGCGTGATGCCGCCGGGGTGCTCCGGCGTGGAGTTTGCCGCCTCGCGGTCGATCAGGGCGAGGATGCGTTCTCGCATGTTGTACGGGGCGGCGATGAGCTTGTTCCATGCGGCGGGCGCGGAGAGCCCGGTGATGGCGTGGAAGAGCGCGGAAACGTCGTCCGCGAGCGCGTCGTCGCAGGTGAAGAGCCCGATGTCGGTGTACTGCTTCACGGTGGAGCAGTTGTAGTTTCCGGTCGGCAGGTGCAGGTAACGGCGCACCTCGTCCCCCTCGCGGCGGACGATCAGCAGCATCTTCGCGTGGACCTTGATCTTCGGCACGCCGTATACCACGTGCGCGCCCGCGTCGGCGAGTTCGCGCGAGAGGCGGATGTTGTTCTCCTCGTCGAACCGCGCCATGATCTCGAAGAAGACCGTGACCTGTTTGCCCGCCTGCGCCGCGCGGATCAGCGCGTGGACGACCGGCGGATCCTGCCCCACGCGGTACAAAGTCTGCTTGATCGCGATCACGTCCGGATCGTCGGCTGCCTCGGAGATCAGCCGGATCACCGGGTCGAACGATTCGTACGGGACGTGCAGGAAGAACGGACCGCTGTCGCGGATGCAGTCGAACATGGACCGGTCGGCGGGGCAGTGAGGCGAGGGCAGGGGCGGCAGCGGCGGGTCGAGCAGGCCGGGATGGCCGGGGAGATCGCGGAGCTCCATGAGGCACGTCAGGTCGACCGGGCCGCGCACGGAGAAATGTTCGTCGGCGTTCACGCCGAGCGTCCGCATGAGGAACGCCCTCGACGCGGCGGACATGGCGGCGCAGGTCTCCAGACGTACGATCGTGCGCTTGCCGCGTTTCCGCAGGATCGCCTGCATTTCGCCGAGCAGGTCGCCGGTGTCCTCGTCCGGGGTCAGGTCGCGGTCGCGCGTGACGCGGAACGCCGCGCATTCGAGCACGGCGCAGCCGGGGAAGAACTCGGCGGCTTTCGCCTCGACCAGCTCCTCCAACGGCAGAAGCAGCACTTCGCCGGGCCTGCCGTCCGGTTCGAACCGAAGGAAACGCCCCGAACGAGTCGGCACCTGCATGAACGCGGAGCGGATTTCATTGTCCCCGGGGCATTTTACGCGGATGAGGAGTTCCAGCGCGAGCGCGGGCACGACCGGAGGCTCTTCTGCGTCGGGATCGACCGCGACCGGGGTCAGGACGGACCTGTATTCGCGTTCGAAGAGCGCGGACGCCTCCGCGGCGCATTCCTCCGGGAGTTCGTCCCAGCGGACGAAGCGGATGCCGTGCGCGGCGAGCGCCGGCCTCAGGCTGCGTTCCCAGCTGCCGTACTGGCGCGCCGTCAGCACGCGGATGCGCCGGAGCAGGCGTTCGCGGAGCTCGTGCGGGGAAAAATAATAGCGGCCGCCGAACGGGGCGACCGCATCGGGCGCGTGCCGGGCGAGGCCGGCGATCCGCACCATGAAGAATTCGTCGAGGTTGCTGCTGAAGATGGAGAGGAATTTGGCGCGTTCGAGCAGGGGGACGGCGGGGTCCATGGCTTCCTCCAGGACGCGGGCGTTGAACGAAAGCCACGAGTCGTCCCGGAGGAGAATGGGCGGGTGTTCCTCTGCCGGAGAAGCCATGATTTCCCTCTGACTGCAGCGGCAGCCGCCGGTCAATAGCGTTTCTGGGCGCTGCGTGCGAGGACGCGCAGACGGAGCGCGTTCAGCTTGATGAAGCCGGCGGCGTCCTTGTGGTCGTACACGTCGTCCTTCTCGAACGTGGACAGGTTGTCGTCGTAGAGGCTGAAGGGCGAACGGCGTCCGGTCACGTGGCAGGCGCCCTTGAAGAGCTTCACGCGGACTTCGCCGGTGACGAACTTCTGGCTGTCGGTGATGGCGGCCTGAAGCATTTCGCGTTCGGGCGCGTACCAGAAGCCGTTGTAGATCAGGCGGGCGTAGGTCGGGATGAAGCTGTCGCGCAGGAACATGACCTCGCGGTCCATCGTGATCTCCTCGAGGCCGCGGTGCGCGGTGTAGAGGATGGTGCCGCCGGGGGTTTCGTACACGCCGCGGGACTTCATGCCCACGAAACGGTTCTCGACGATGTCGACGCGGCCGACCGCGTGCTTGGAGCCGAGCTCGTTCAGCTTGCGCATGATGTTCGCGGGGGAGAGCGCTTCGCCGTTGACCTTCACCGGGACGCCCTTTTCGAACTCGATGATCACGTCTTCCGGCTCGTTCGCGGCCTGGGAGAGCGGCTTCGTCATCACGGAGATGTCCTCCGGGCATTCCTGCCATGGATCCTCCAGGATGCCGCCCTCGAACGAGATGTGCAGGAGGTTGCGGTCCATGGAGTACGGCTTCTTCAGCGTGCTGGAGACCGGGATGTTGTTCTTGTGGGCGTATTCGATCATTTCGGAGCGGGAACGGAAATGCCAGTTCGGATCGCGCCAGGCGGCGATGATCTTGATCGACGGGTCAATCGCATTCGCGTTGATTTCGAAACGGACCTGGTCGTTGCCCTTGCCGGTCGCGCCGTGGCAGATGGCGTCCGCGCCCTCGGCCTTCGCAACCTCGACGAGGCGTTTGGCGATGAGCGGGCGGGCGATGGATGTGCCGAGCAGGTAGTTGCCCTCGTAAATGGCGTTCGCCTGCATCATCGGGAAGATGAAGTCGCGGGCGAATTCCTCGGTCAGGTCTTCCACATAGCACTTCGTGGCGCCGGTGTTGATGCACTTCTGTTCGACTCCGGACGTCTCTTCGGCCTGTCCGACGTCGGCGCAGTAACCGATGACTTCGGCGTTGTAGGTCTCCTTGACCCATTTCACGATGACGGAGGTGTCAAGTCCTCCGGAGTAAGCGACTACGACTTTCATGGGGTAAACTCCTCAAATGTTGTTGGTTGGTCGGAAAAAAGCTATCCTATCAATATACCCGTTTCCGCCGTATTTTTCAACCATAAATTAGAAAAAAGGAGGCAAAGCCTCCTATGATGCAGAGCTCTGCTACACAAGAACGCAATACATGTCCTGTATCCGGCTGCGCTCGGACGCCAGATCAGTGCAGGCGTTCGCCTGCTTACTTCAGGCGGACGGAGGCCTGGACGGGGAAGAACGGCTTGTCGGCGATCACGAGGAAGTCGGTGCCGCTGTCCTTCGCGTCGACCTGGAACGTAAAGACCTTGCCGGAGACGGTGGACGTGATGGACGAGCCGGGCGTGAGCGGGAGCAGGTTCATGTTCACGGATTCGGGTTCGAGGTCGTCAGGGAAGACGTATTCGAGCACCCACGGGCCCTTGCTGTACACACGGAAATAATGCACGTAGAGGCCGCCGACGGGGATGGACGCCAGCCGCGTGAAGAGGTCGACGTTGGTCCGGGAGAGCAGCGAGATGTCCGTGAACGGGAAGATGGTGGTCTTCGGGGAGAGCTGGAAGGCGACGTCGCGGAAGGTCTTCGGGTTGCCGCCGAGGGAGACGACGGCGGCGGGCAGGTCTTTCTTCGCCGGGTCGGAGACGGCGACCTCGGAACGGAACTGCTTGCGGGGGACGTCCCAGAAAATCGTGGTGGCGGCGGAGAGGTTCGCGGCCTTCGCGGCGGTCTCCACGATCGCGGCGAGGGGGTCGACGATGCAGCCGGAATCGGCGTCCAGGACGAGTTCGCGCGGGGCGGCGATCCGGGCCGCGAGCGTGGTCTCGGCGGCGGTCTTGAAGTCGGCGGGCGCGGCGCCCTTCACGGAGTCGGCGAGCGTAACGGCCGTGGCCGCGTCATCGTCGGTGCGCGGCGTCTGCTCGAAAGCCAGGCCGAGCATCTTCACGTCGCGCGCGGACACGATCTGGAAGCGGCGTCCCATTTCCGCGACGGATTCCTCCAGAATGGCGAGCTTATCCTGCAAATCCTTGTTTTCCGCCTCGATCCTTGCCGCCTTTGCGGTATTCTCCGCGCGCTCCTTCTCCAGCGTCTGTTCGGCGGCGGCGCATTTCTCCGTGAGCTCGCCGATCTCTTTCTTCGAAACCTGCTGGGCGCGGGTCAGGTCGAGCGTGATGAGGAAGAGGACGATCAGAAGTATGACGGAAATCAGGTGGAACACAAAATGTTTCATGTTCAGATGCCTTTCATGGTTGCTGGAAAAGAAGGGACTGGCCGCAGTCGACCGGGAGGACCGCGCCCGTGACGGACGGGGCCGAGGCGAGGAAGACGGCCGCACGCGCGACGTCTTCGGGCGCAACGGGGCGTTCGAGCGGGAGCGTGGCGGGGATATGCTTCATGCCTGCGGAACCGAGCTCACGCGGAGCGAAGACGGGGCCGGGCGCGACGGCGTTGACGCGGACATGGGGTGCGAGCTCGCGGGCGAGCGTGAGCGTGTCGCGACGGAGGGCTTTTTTCGTGGCTTCGTAGGGCGAGCTCGGAGCGGAGTTCGTGGAAAGCGTTGCGGCGTCGAGAATGTTGACGGCGGAGAATTCGCGATCCTTCGGGCGTATGTCGGCGAAACGACGGATGAGTTCGACGGGTGCGAGATGGTTCACGGTCTCCTGGCGGTCGAGCTCGGTTTGAGGCGCGTCCCCGCGGATCCACATCGCGGCGTTGTTCACGAGAAAATCGACCGGACCGACTGTTCCCGCCATGCGACGCACGGCGTCGGGATCGGCGAGGTCGCAGAAGATCACTTCGTGCCTGAACGGCACGGGGCAGGGGGGCAGCGAGGCGACGAGTTTTTCGGCGTCGTCTTTTGAACAGAAGCAGTGTACGACCACGGTAGCTCCGCAATCGGCGAATGCGCGCGCGATGACCGCGCCGAGCCTTTGGGCGGCGCCGGTGATCAGGACACGTCTGCCTCCGAGGCCGGGCATGGTTACAGGGACCTCTTCCATTCCTCCGCCTGCTGCTGGGCGGCGAGTTCGTCGAGCAGTTCGCGGATGCGCTGCTTGACCTGTTCGAAGGAATCGTCGTTCTTCGCGCTGATGGGGATGACCTCGAGGCCGTCCTCGGCGTTCAGGATGAAGTCGTCGATCTGGTCCTGGTTCTCCACGAGGTCGGTCTTGTTCGCGAGCACGATCTTCGCGCGGGAGCTCAGGCCCTCCATGTAGGCCTCCAGCTCGTTCTTGAGGATGCGGACGTCGTCGTTCGGGTCGCGTCCGTCCACGCCGCCGAGGTCGACGAGGTAGATCAGGAGCTTGGTGCGCTCGATGTGACGGAGGAAATAGTGTCCGAGGCCGCGGTTGAGGTCCGCGCCGTCGATGAGTCCGGGGATGTCGGCGACCGTGACCTTGCGGAAGTCGGGGTACTCCATGACGCCGATGACGGGGTGGAGCGTGGTGAAGGGGTAGGCGGCGACTTTCGGATGCGCGTTGGAAATGCGGCTGAGGAGCGTGGATTTTCCGGCGTTCGGGTAGCCCACGAGCGCGACGTCGGCGATGAGCTTCAGCTCTAGGCCGAGTTCGAGCGGCTCGGTGACTTCGCCGGGTTCGTGTTCGCGCGGAGCGCGGTTGGACGGCGTGGCGAAACGCGCGTTGCCGCGTCCGCCGTGTCCGCCCTTGGCGATGACGACCTCGGCTCCGGCCTCGTCAATGTCGGCCAGCACGTCGCCGGTCTCCTTGTTGCGGATGATGGTGCCGAGCGGGACCTTGATGACGAGGTCCTGTCCGCGGCGTCCGTGCATGTCCTTGCTGCGTCCGTCGCCGCCGTTCTCCGCGGAGAAATGGCGGTTGAAGACGAAATCGGAAAGCGTGAGCTCGCCGGTGGACGCGACGAAGATGACGTCTCCGCCGTCTCCGCCGTCTCCGCCGTTGGGGCCTCCCTTCGGGACGAACGCCTCGCGGCGGAAGCTGCAGCAGCCGTTGCCGCCGTTTCCGGCCTTGACAGTGATTTCAGCGCGATCAACAAACATTTGCCGTTACCTCATGCGCGGCGCGACCGAGGCGGAAAACGACCTCCGCGCCGTTGTTACAAAAATACCCCGGCAGACACGACAGCGTACACCGGGGCAGGAGGATCAAAGAAGAAGAAAAGGGAACGCCGCGGGCATTACGCCTGGGCGGCTTCCGCGGGGATGGTCTCCGCGATGGGGACGATTTCCACGGATCTCTTCGCACTCTTGTTGAATTTGACGTGACCGTCGCACAGGGCGAAGATGGTGAAATCGCGGCCGAGGCCGGTGTTCTTGCCCGGATGGATGTGCGTACCGCACTGTCTGACGATGATGCTGCCCGCGGTGACGAACTGCCCGCCGTAGGCTTTCACTCCGCGCATTTTCGGTTTGCTGTCGCGGCCGTTGCGGCTGCTGGACTGGCCTTTTTTATGTGCCATTTTCGTTCTCCAAATTATATAAGGTTGATATTCAGATACAAGAAACAGGATATTAATATACTGCATCTGCCGGAAAAGTCAAGCCGGAAACGGGATTTTGTCGGGAAAAAACACGGTTTCCCACAAGTTTTTCCGACGCAAAACCGACACACAGGTCTCCTTGTGCGGGCAGAAGAATCCGCCGCCCCCGGGTTTCCCGGAAGCGGCGGAAAGGATTCGGCGGACGTTTTATGTGGCGCGCCCGCCGGTATCGCGCGGAGCTTTTTTACGGCTCGCGGATGGATTCGTCAAGCGCCTTGACGAACGGGTTGATGATGTAGTTGATGACGGTGCGGTCGCCGACCTTGATCTCGGCGTTGACGGTCATGCCTGGACGGATCTTCGCGCCCTTGGCCCAGCCGCGGAAATCGCCGGGCTCGAGGAGGATGCGCGCCTGATAGGTCGCGCCGCGCGCCATCTTGCTGAGGCGGCCGCCGGCGTCGCTCATCATGCTGTCCTCGGTCATCATGCGTTCGTTGCCGGTGAATGCGTCCTCGGAGATGTAGGTGATCTTGCCGTCGCGCGTGCCACACTGCTGGAAGGGATAGGTGTCGAACTTGACGCGGCAGGTCTGGCCGACGCGGACCCAGCTGATGTCCTTGGCGGGGATGTTGACCTCGACCTCGATCTGGTCGCTGAGCGGGATCAGGGTGATGAGGGATTCCGCCTCGCGGACCGCGGAGCCTTCCTGGAACGGGGCGATCTCGTGGACGACGGCGTCGCACGGGGCGCGGAGCTCGGTGTACTCGACCATGCGCGCGGTCTGAACCAGCTGCTGTTCGAGGGAGCTGATGTTGCGGTCGACTTCGACGAGCTCCTCGTAGATCTGGCGGCGCCAGTCGCTGATGAAGGAGTCGCGTTCGGCCTCGACGGACCGGATGGCCTGTTCGTTTTCGACGATGGAGACCTTTTGCTGGTCGACGGAGATGGCGGTCTCGATGACCTGGACCTGGATGTTCAGGTAGTCGCGGAGACTGACCACGCGGGAGTCCTCGAAGCCCTTCATCATGTCCTCGATCTCGTCGAGCTTGCCCTTGCGCGCCTCGAACTTCTCCATGGAGAGATGGAGCTGTTCGAGCGTCTTCTGGTAGCGCGCCATCGAGGCGTCGTAGGAAAGGAGCCTGCTGTTGTAGGAGTTCTTGCGCGCTTCGAAGGCGTTGTGCTGGAGGATCTCGAAGGTGTTCGGGTTCGCGGGGAGCGGGAACGGCTTGTCGTAGCCGTCGATTTCCGCCTTGAGGCGGTCGCGGTGCGCCCGGAACGCGGTGAGCTGTTCGGAGATCCGTTCGAGCTCGGCCTTGTTGTTAGTCTGGTCGAAGGAGAAGAGCAGGTCGCCTTCCTTCACTTCCTGGCCGGTGCGGACGTGCACCTTTTCGATGGTGGCGCGTTCGAAGGGCTTCATGACGATGTTCGGGCGCTCGGTGACGATCTTGCCGGGCGCGACGACGACCTTGTCGACGTGGGCGTAGCAAGCCCAGACGATGAAGCCGATGACGAGGAAGATGATGATGTACCAGATGATGTGGAGCGGGATCGGAGGCGCGTGGGTCTCCAGCATGATGGCATCAGGCTGGAAATCCTGCGCGGATTTCATGCTCTTGACGGGCAGATTGGCGTTCGTAGTATTATTGCTCATCTTCGTTAAACCCCATTTGCTGTTTCCAGAAGTCGGCGTAGATACCGCCCTGTTCGAGCAGTTCCTTGTGCGTGCCCTGTTCGATCAGGTCGCCGTGGTCCATGACCACGATCCTGTCGGCGCGGCAGAGGACGGAGAGGCGGTGGGAAATGATGAACACCGTACGGTTTCTGGCGATCATGTTCAGGTTCTTCCGAACCATGGTCTCGCTTTCCGGGTCGAGAGCGCTGGTGGCTTCGTCGAAGATGAGGAAGCGCGGGTTCGGGAGGAGCGCACGTGCGATGGCGAGGCGCTGGCGCTGTCCGCCGGAGAGGTTGGAGGCGTTTTCCTCGAGGAGGGAGTCGTAACCGCGGCTCATCTTCTGGATGAACTCGTCGGCGCCCGCGAGGCGCGCGGCGTAGATGATCTCCTCCATGGTGGCGTCCTTCTTCGTGAGGGACAGGTTCTCGCGGACGGTGCCGTAGAAGAAGTAGTTGTCCTGCAGCACGATGCCGATGGCGGAACGGAGCGACGCGCGGTCGATTTCGCGGATGTCGATGCCGTCGTACTTGATGATGCCGGTCTGGAGCGGATACAGGCCCTGGATGAGCTTGGTGAGCGTGGTCTTGCCGGAGCCGGAACGCCCGACGAGGCCGATGGTGGAACCGGGCGAGATGTGGAGGTTGAAGTCCTTGATGACCATCGGGGTGTCCGGGGAGTACCGGAAGTTCACGTTCTCGATGGAGAGCTCGCCCTGGAGCTGGTGGTGGAGGGAGCCGCCGACCTGCTCCTGCGGGCAGTTCATGACGACGCCGAGCATGCGGACGGAGAGGAGGGTCTGCTGGTATTCGTGGACGAGGCCGACGATGTGGACCAGTGGGCCGGTGACGCGCCCGGAGAGCATCTGGAATGCGATGAGCTTGCCGACGGTCAGCGTGCCGTCGAAAACCGCGAGCGCGCCGATCCAGATGATGGCGATGAACATGAGCTTTTCGATCAGGCCGGAAAGCGTTTTTGCCGTGATGGAGATCTGCGCCACGCGGAAATAGCGCGTGATCGCGAACGCCGCCGTGTCGTTCCACTTGCGCTGTTGCGTGGGCTCGAGCGCGAGGGACTTCACGGTGCGGATGCCGTGGATGGTCTCCACCAGCATCGCCTGGCGCTTGCCTTCCGCCATGTACAGCTCCTCGAGGCGGTGCTGGAACGGCTTGATGAGGACCGCGATGACGATCGCCATCATGAAGGTGAAGAGCAGCACGACGCCGGTGAGGACCGGGCTGTAGATGAAGAGGAACGGCAGGAAGACCACGAGGGAGAGGAGTTCCAGCGCGGTGTAGAACAGGCTGCCGGACAGAAACGAACGGATGCGCTCGGTCTGCTGCATGTGCTTGATGAGCACGCCGGACGAGATGCGTTCGTAGAAGTCGACGGGGAGGCTGAGCAGACGCGCGAACGTCTTCACCGCCAGGCGGATGTCGATGCGGTTCGTGGCGAACAGCAGGAAGTATTTTTCGAGGTACTCCAGGATGGCGTTGATGCAGAGCATGATCGTGACGCCGATGCCGATGGTCATGAGCGTGATCTCGCCTTCGTTCACGAGCACCTTGTCCACGACGATCTGGAAGAACAGCGGGACGACCAGGCCGATGGCGCTGATCGCGAGGATGGCGATGGCGACCTGCACCAGCAGGGTCCTCTGGCGGAAGAATTCCGGGACGAACCAGCGGAGGCCGAACTGCTGGTTTTCGTCAACGAGCGAATAGTGCTTCTTCACGAGGACGACGCGGTTGGAGTATTTCTCCTCCCATTCCTCCTTGTTGATGAAGGTGACGCTCGGACGGTGGCCGTCCGCCACGTAGGGATCCCAGATGGCGACCTGCTGGACCGTCTTCGGCTTGTCGTCGATGGGAGCCTGTTCCTGCTTCGTGTCCTCCGGTTCGGGATCGGCGCCGGGGACGACCTCGTCGGACTGCTTGAGCAGGGCCTCGGTCGTGAGCTTCGGCTTGCTGTCTTCCTCGTCTTTCGGGTAGGCGACGCTTTCGGGGACCTCGCGCACGCCGCAGAGGACCGCGAAACGGCCGTCCTTCTTGATCGCCATGCAGGGGAACGCCGCGCCGATCTTCGGGATCCTGTCCCACTTGACGCGGATTTCCTTCGTCTTGTAGTCGAGGTCGTCGGCGATCTTGCCGAGGAGGCGGATGGACGGCTCGTCCTCGGAGATCGCGTATTCGTGCATCAGACGGCCGACGTCGGTGTCGTCGCCGTAATGCTTCACGATGGAGGCGAGGCAGTACAGGGAGGTCTGCTTGCCGTCGACCGAACAGCCGCGCATTTCCATGCGGATGAAGACGGCCTTGCCGGACCAGGACTTGAGGAGCTGGTCCTTCTGGAGGAACAGCATCTTGCCCTGGACCTTGGTCAGCGGATCGAACACGGCGTAGCGTTCCTGCTGGACGCCGCCCTGCAGGAGCTTGCGGATGCCGAGATAGAGCACCCAGTTGCCGTTGTTGAGCTGAAGGAAGATCGGCGCGCCGAAGAAGGAGGCGAGTTCCTCGATGGTGACGTCGCCGCGGCTTTCGGGCGCGAGCCGTAACTTGTTCGCGAGCTTCAGGCAGAGTTCCAGGGGGTCTTCGACGTTTTCAAGCGCGGACAGGAAGGCGTTGAGGTCGCCCGCCTGCGGCATCATCTTGATGATCTCCTGGAAACACAGCAGAAGGGAATTTCTGTTGTTGGGATTTTGACTCATGAGATTTCCATATTGTTTATGAATCGTACGAAAAAAATGGCTCCGGATTGCACTAATATAGCATCACTATACAAGGTTGTCAAGCTTGCGGGAGCAAAGAAAACCATAATTTATTAAGCGCGCACCGGGATGGGCGCGGGGCAGGCGCCGTTCGGACGAGGCGGCTGTGAGGCGGAAATGCGGATTACACGTCGAACGGATTCAGGAGCGTCATGGACAGGTTGTAGAGCCCGTGAACGGCGGTCGCCGCTATGAACCACGGGAATGCGTCGGACAGCCTGAACGGGCGTTCCTTTTCGAGGCTTTCCCGCCACACGCGCCGGAGGCCCATGGAGGAGATCACGGTGCAGAGGATATGCAGCGCCGTGCAGATGGTCCAGCGGAACGCCATGACGTCCGCCAGTTTCTCAGGCGGGAGATTCCGCAGGTAGATGTACTGGTAGATGAGGTTCTCCAGAATGCTGAAAACCAGGCCGCCCAGCGTCCCCGACAGGAAGAACTGCCAGTCGTACCGGATCGAACCGCGCATCTTTTCCAGCTGGAAGACCGCGCCGCTCTGCTTCAGCGTCTCTTCTGCGAACGGTCCCAGGACGACAAGGACGACTGCCCCGAGTCCGAGACCGAACCCCAGCGAGGAGCCGAACGTGTCCAGAAATACGGCGGGGACGGCGAAAAGTCCGCCCGCGATGCCCGCCAGGACCGAAAGGAACGGGGCGGAGGAAGCCGGAAAAAGATCCTGCTCCCGGCGGATCAGCTCGCGGTATTCCTGGGAGTCGCCGTTTCCCACGCCCGGCTCGAAGGCCGCCGAGGCATAATAGCAGGCATTGGAGTCCGCTTCCTTTTCCGGGGCTTCGGGCAGTTTTTCGGCGTGCGCATGTTCCCGGTTCAGATCCGGGTGCAGCGCGACCTCGTCCTCCACCGAAAAAAGCTTGTCCTGTTTCTTCATAAAACGAGTCTTTTGACCGCCGTCCCGTAGGCGATCAGCTCCACGCCGCCGGAACTCTTTCTTTTCTCGCCGGAGTTGACGGTGGACGTTTCGAACCGGACGTTATAGACTGCATCCGCGCCCAGCTGTTCCGCTTCCTGAAGCATGCGGACCAGCGCGATGCGCCGGGCGTCGGAGCACATGCCGGTGTAGCCCTTCATCTCGCCTCCGAAAAGATGCTTGAAGGAGGAGATGAAGGAGATGAAATAATTCGTGGCGATCACCACGGAGCCCGTTACCAGCGCCGGGTCGCAATACCCTGCGTCGGGGAACCGTTTCAGGTTCGTCATCGGGATTTTTTTCCGATAATGCTCTTCCTGTTCCGACAGGTATTGCCTGCGTGCCCGGATGATCCGGTGCTGGGTCATCCATGTGGCGGCTAGGAGCACCAGCGGCACGCCGAGGTTGAACGAAAGGTTGAAAATGTCTTTCCCGTCCATGCTCAGGACTCCGGCTGGGCGTCCTCGGGAACGGCGACCACGGCGGTGCCGTAGGCATAGAGCTCGGCGGCGCCCGCGGTGATGCTGCTGGTGGCGAAACGGACGTTGACGACGGCGTTGGCGTGAAGCTCCTCCGCCTGTGCGATCATCCGCGCCACAGCCTCGCGACGGGATTCCACCAGAAGCTCGGTGTAGCCTTTGAGCTCGCCGCCCACGAGGTTCTTGAAGGAAGCCGCGATGTCGCGGCCCACATGCTTTGCGCGTACAGTGTTGCCCTGGACCAGGCCCTTGAACTCGATGATCCTCATGCCGGGGATGGTTTCGGTATTGACGACGATCATTTGTTATTCTCCTTGAAGATGATTTCGGGGGGATCCGTATTTGACGGAATCAGTTTTTGTCCCTTTAATATAATCTGCTGAAAAATATTATCAAGTCCGAATCACTTGAAAAATGTTTATTTGCTAAACATAGCAGATTTGAACTGAAATGATGACGGAAAAACGCCGCACGGAAACGGATCCCGTGCGGCGGAATTTGAGCGGAAAAAGAATGGATACCGCTGCCCCGGATCAGGTGGCTTTCCGGCGAGTCGCGAACTGGTCGGCGGTCACTGCCACGATGATGATGAGGCCGATCACGACGAGCTGGACGTTCGTGGAGATGTCGAGCAGGGTGAGTCCGTTGCGGAGGAAGCTGATGAGCAGCGTGCCGATCACGGTGCCCATCATGGTGCCGCGTCCGCCGGAGGGAGCGCATCCGCCGATGATGCAGGCCGCGATGATGTCGAGTTCAAGTGCGTTGCCGGCGGTGGGCTGAGCCGAACTGGCGCGGCTGACGGTGATCATGGAGGCGAGACCGACGAGCGCGCCGGTGAGGGTGTAGATCCAGACGATCGTCTTGTTCACGTTGATGCCGGCGTGGAACGCGGTCTGGACGTTGGAGCCGATGGCGTAGGTGTAGCGGCCGAAGCGTGTGTGCTTCAGGAGAAACCAGAAGGCGACCATGACGATGACGAGCAGGATCACGGAGGAGGGGATGCCCGCGACGCTTCCGCTGTCGAGCCAGGTGTAATCCTGAACCGCAAAGGGCTTGCCGGCGTTCATGATGTAGGAAATGCCGCGGAAGATGCTCATGGTGCCGAGTGTGACGATGAATGGCGCGAGCTTCAGTCGCGTGATGAGCATGCCGTTGGCGAAGCCGCAGACCGCGCCCGCAAGGACGCAGACGAGCGTACCGGCAATCATGGCGAGAAGACTCAGATGGATGTATGTGCCGGACGAGATGTCCGCCCAGTTGCCGCCGGAGAAGAACAACATGGAAACAGAGCCGATCATGCCGCACATGGCGAGCATGGAGCCGACCGAGAGGTCGATGCCGCCGGTGATGATGATGTAGGTCATGCCCGCCGCCATGATGCCGTTGACGGAGGACCGGCGGAGGACGTTAAGCATGTTTTGGGTGGAAAGGAAATTGTCCGGCTCCAGGAACGTGCAGAGGGAAATGATGAAGATGAGGGAGCAGAACGGAAGCAGTTGTTTTGCGAAGCGGTTCATATGGATAATACTCCTGAGTTGAATGTCAGCAGACGGCGAAGTGCATGACTTCTTCCTGTGTGGTTTTTGCGGTTTCGAGCTGGGCGGCGAGGCGTTTCCTGCGGAAGACGAGCAGGCGGTCGCAGATGCCGAAGAGCTCGGGGAGCTCGGAAGAGATCACGAGGACGCCCTTGCCGGCCGCCGCGAGCTCGTTGATGAGCGTGTAGATCTCCTTCTTCGCGCCGACGTCGATGCCGCGCGTGGGCTCGTCGAAGATGATGAAGTCCGGGTTGGCGAGGAGCCAGCGCGCCACGAGGAGTTTCTGCTGGTTGCCGCCGGAAAGCGAGGATGCCTCGTCGTACGGGGACGCCCATTTGAGCTTGACCTTGCCGCCGTACTCGTCCATGAGCTCCTTTTCCTTTCCGAAATCAAGGAGCCATTTCATGCCGGTCGCCTCGTAGTTCGGGAGCATGATGTTGTCCCGGCAGGGGAGCCCGACGCAGAGGCCGCAGCGCTTGCGGTCCTCGGGGAGGTAGGCGATGCGCCCGGCGATGGCGTCCGCGGGCGTCTTGATCTTCAGTTCCTTCCCGTTCAGGAAGAGCTGGCCCGCGGTGAGCGGCTGAAGCCCGAAGATCGCGCGGGCGGTCTCGGTGCGCCCCGCGCCGACGAGTCCCGCCATGCCGACGACTTCGCCGCGGCGGACCTGGAACGAGATGTCCTCGATGCCTTCGTCCGAGGCGAGGCCTTTCGCCTCGAAGCAGACGTCGCCGATTTCGACGCTGCGCGGCGGATAGTAGTCGGAAAGCTCGCGTCCGACCATCTCGTGCACGATGCGCTGGACGGTGTATTCGGAGAGCGGGCCGGAGGAGACGACCGCGCCATCGCGCAGGATGCTGACGTCGTCGGCGAGGTCCATGACCTCTTCCAGCCTGTGCGAGATGTAGATGATGGTGAGGCCGCGTTTGCGGAGGTCCTTCACGATGGAAAAGAGCTGGTCGGCCTCCTTCTCGGAGAGCGAGGACGTCGGTTCGTCCATCACGATGATCTTCGCGTTGCGTTCCAGCGCCTTCAGCAGCTCGACGATCTGGCAGTCGCCGGTCGACAGCGTACTGATGAGAGCGTCCGGGTCGAGATCGAAGTTGTTTTCTTTGATGATGGTGCGGGCGCGTTCCCGCATGGCCTTGGAGTCCATGCGCCCGAACTTCATGATCTCGCGTCCGAGGAAGATGTTGTCCGCGACGGTCAGGTCGCCCGCCAGGTCGAGCTCCTGATAGAGCATGGAGATGCCGCGGTCGAGGGAATCCTTCGGGCTTGTGAGTTCGACTCTTTCGCCGAAGAGCTCGATATAGCCGGAGTCCGGCGCGTGGATGCCGGAAAGGACTTTCATGAGGGTGGACTTGCCCGCGCCGTTTTCGCCGCAGAGCGCGTGCACGGTGCCCGGACGCGCCGAGAAACTGACGCCGGAAAGGGCGGTCACCGGCCCGAACGTCTTGACGATGTCGTGCATCGCCAGAGAGTAGGTTTGAGGAGAAATGTTGTCCATAGGTCAGAGTCCCAAAGCGGCCGGGTTTTCTTTTTTCTGCTCTTCGAGGTTATTCTTGTCGACGATCATGCTGGGGATGGGCTTGAGTTTTTCGACCTTTTTCCCGTCGAGGATGTCGACCGCGGTCTTCACGCCAGTGTAGCCGATCTTGTAGGGATCCTGCACGATGAGGGAGTCGACTTCGCCCTTTTCGATGCCTTCGAGGAGGACCGGGTCGGAGTCGAACCCGACGAACTTGACCTTGCCGGTGAGCTTCTGGCTCTGGAGCGCCTTGTATGCGCCGACGCTCGTGGGCTGGTTCACGGCGAAGAGGCCGTCGATGTCGTTGTGTTTCGTGAGCATGTCGACGGTCTTCTGGCGGGCGTCCTCGACAGTGCCGAGCGTGTACTGTTCCGCGACGAGCTCGATCCCGGGGAATTCCTTCGCGAGCGTTTCCTTGAAGCCTTTGGCACGGTCGTCGGTGGAGGCGGAGTTCTGGATGAAGCACGTGAGGATGACTTTGCCATGGCCGTTCAGGGCCGCGCCCAGACGGCGTGCCGCATCGGCTCCGCCCGCGACGTTGTCCGTGGCGGCGAAGGAATCGTATTTGTCGGTCTCGAGGCTGGAGTCGATGATCACGACGGGGATGCCGGTTTCCTTTGCCTTTTCGACCGGACGGACGAGCGCTTTCGCATCGTTCGGGCCGAGCACGAGCGCGACCGCGCCGCGCGTCAGGGAATCCTCGACCGACTGGATCTGTTTTTCGCGGTCGTTTTCCTGTTCGGGGCCGTTCCAGCTGATCTTGTAGCCTTCCTCCTCGCCTGCCTTTTCCGCGCCCTTGCGGACGACTTCCCACCACATGGAGGCGGTGCCCTTCGGGATGACGGCGATGGTCTTGCCGGTCTGCGCCTTGTTTGCCTGCGTTTTGCCGGAGGTGAGGCCGAGGGCGGCGGGGAATTTCACTTTCATTTCGTCGAGGTTGGTCTTGTCGACGATCATGCTGGGGATCGGTTTGAGCTTTTCAACCTGCTTGCCCTGCAGGATCGCGACGGCGGTCTTCACGCCGGAATAGCCGATCTCGAAGGGATTCTGGACGATGAGGGAATCCACCTCGCCCTTTTCGATGCCTTCGAGGAGGACGGGGTCGGAGTCGAACCCGACGAATTTCACTTTTCCGGTCAGCCCCTGCGTCTGGAGTGCCTTGTACGCGCCGACGGAGACGGGCTGGTTGACCGCGAAGACGCCGTCGGTGTCGCTGTGCTTGGTGAGCATGTCGACGGTCTTTTGGCGGGCGTCCTCGACCGTGCCGAGCGTGTACTGTTCGGCGATCAGCTCGATGCCGGGGAATTCCTTCGCGAGGGTTTCCTTGAAGCCTCTGGCGCGGTCGTCGGTGGAAGCGGAGTTCTGGATGAAGCATGTGAGGATGACTTTGCCGTGTCCGTTCAGAGCCGCGCCGAGGCGACGTGCGGCGTCGGCTCCGCCCGCGACGTTGTCGGTGGCGGCGAAGGAGTCGTACTGATCGGTCTCGATGCTGGAGTCAATGATGACGACCGGGATGCCCGTTCCCTTGGCCTTTTCGACCGGGCGGACGAGCGCCTTGGAGTCGTTCGGGCCGAGCACGAGCGCCTTGATGCCGTGCGTGAGCGCGTCTTCGACCGACTGGATCTGCTTCTCGCGGTCGTTTTCCTGTTCGGGGCCGTTCCAGCTGATGGTGTAGCCTTCTTCCTTGCCGGCCTGTTCCGCGCCGCTTCGGACGACTTCCCACCACATGGAGGCGGTGCCTTTCGGGATGACGGCGATGATGTTTCCGGCCTGGTTTTTGCCGGAGGTCATGTGCTGGATCTTCTTGATGACGCCCAGCGTAAACAGCACCGCCGAGATGGCGAGGATCAGGATGACCGCGATGTTGTTCTTTTTCATGAAGAGTTGAACTCCTGTTGTTGTGTTATATTTTGGATCAACTATGTGCAAGGGAATGTGTCCGCGGCAGTGCGCGAACGGAAAACTATAATCTTTTATCCATAAAAAATCAAGCATGCTCGCGAAAAAATACAAAAATAACGTAAGATTAACGTGAAGATGTCCGCCGATTCCGCGTGGATGAAAACGCCGTTTTGAAACGTTCCGTCCGGGGCAGGGGACGGAAAGGCCGGAAATCTTTGCCGGATTATTTTGGATTATGATTGAAAAATGGAAAAAAACATAATATATTATATGTTCATAGTTTTTCCGCAACCTTTTTTTCAACCTTTTTTCGTCATCATGGCATCCAGTCAACAGGCATCCGGCGTTCCCCCGAAAAAGACAGGCCCGGCGGCGTTTTTCCGGCGTCTTTTCGGGCTGATCCGCGGCCGGAAGGGCGACAACAAGACCTACACGAAGGGGCCGATCGCGGGCACGATGCTCCGCACGGCGCTGGTGATGCTGCCCGGCACGCTCACGATCAGCGGATACAACCTGGTCGACGCGTATTTCGTGGGGCGGCTGGACGGCGATGCCCCGATGGCGGCCATCGGCCTGACCGGGCCGCTCGTGATGATCTGCGGATGCTTCTTCCACGGACTTTCGGCGGGCGTGATGACCACGACGGCGCAGTCGCTCGGCGGGAAACGCCGCTGGCGCGCGGAACAGCTCGTGAGCACGGGGCTGTTTCTGATCACGCTCGTTTCCCTGTCCTTCGCCATCCTCGGTCCGCTCGTCACACGCGCCGTCTACCGCAGCGTGATGCACGCTTCGCCCGAGGCGACGCTCCTGGCCACGAGATACATGGACATCTGGTTCTGGGCCTGCGTGACCTCCGCGCTCGGTATGAGCGGGAACAACCTGCTGGTGACCGCCAACGATTCGAAGATGGCGAGCGCGACGATGGTGCTCGGGCTGGCGTCCAATGCGCTCCTTGACCCGCTGTATATGTTTCAGAAGGAGATCTGCGGCATTCCGATTGGATTCGGGCTGGGCGTGGTCGGCGCGGCGTGGGCGACCGTGACGGCGCAGGTCATCGGCACGACCCCGGTGCTGGCCATCCTCTGGAAAAAACACCATCTGATCCGGTTCCGCGCGATCCGGTTCGCAAAACTGGCGAGCCTGTGGAAACGCATCATTTCGTTCGCGATCCCGGCGTGTCTCGGTTCGCTGATGCTCCCGGTCGGGCAGTTCATCATGACCTGGATCACGTCGCATTTCGGCGACGTGGTGATCGGCGCGATCACGGCGGCGCAGCGCGTCCAGGCGATCGCGTTCTTTTTCCCGATGTCCCTGGGCGTGTCCCTGATGCCGATGATCGGGCAGAATTACGGCGCGCGCCTGTACAGCCGCATCAACGGCTGCCGGCGTTTCGCCATGCGTTTCGCGTTATTCTATCTGATGACCATGTCGGTGCTGTTCTTCCTCTTCGCGCCGCAAATCGCCGGCAAGTTCCTGGCGGATCCCGACAAAGTCGAGATGCGCGCCGTGATGACGTTCGCGCTCCGGATCCTGCCGTGGGGATTCGCGTTCCTGGAGATCCACCGTTATTCCGGGTTCTTCTTCACCGGATGTGGACGTCCGCTGGCCGCCGCGATGCTGAACGTGATGCGCATCCTCGGGTTCCTGGTGCCGCTTTCCCTGCTGGTTCTGCTGTTCTTCCGCCTGACCGGAAACGAAAGTACGGCGCTGACGCTGCTCCTCTCCACGCAGATGGGGTCCGACGTGCTGGCGGGCACGATCGCGCTGATCCTGGCGCGCCGCCTCACGAGGCGTTTCCCCGACGACGGCATGTCCGAGTCGTTCTCCGGCAAGCGCGGGATGTTCGACTGATCCGGTCAGCTTCGCCTTGTTTCCGCCTCATTTTCCGCCGTTTCCCCCGCCTCGAATCCGTTCTCCGGTCATGTCGTTTCTCGTTATGCGGGCAAAAAGACCCTGTTTTTTTGGAAAAATGATTTGAAAGTCGGGGAAAAGGCATTAGATTATTGTGATAAAGATTTTGTTCACGATACGAGGCGACCCGATGAAACGATTCCTGATATTCCTGATCCTGCTGGCCATGACGGCCGGCCTTTTCGCGCATGCGGACGATACGGTCCCCGTGCCTGCGCAGGACCCGCGGCAGCCGCTCCCCGAGATCCGGCTGGACGACGACGCGTGTAAGGAAATGGTCACGTTCCTGTACGGGCTCTCGCTGCTCCGTTCGCACTACGTGGACGGGAGCAAGACGAACTACCGCGACATGTTCCGTTCGGCGCTGCGCGGCGTGATGCAGGACCTCGACCGGTTCAGCAACTTCGAAACGCCGCAGTCGTTCGAGGAGACGCAGAAGGATTTCTCCGCGCAGTTCGGCGGCGTCGGCGTCACGCTGTCCACACGGAACGGCATGCTTGAGATCGTGGGCGTGACGGAGGGCGGGCCAGCCGAGAAGGCCGGGATCAAGGCCGGCGACGTGATCGTGAAGATCGACGGCAAGGACCTGAACAAGCTCAAGCTCTCCGACTGCGTCGGCATGCTCCGAGGCGAGGTCGGCACCACGGTCGAGCTCGGCGTGCGGCGCGCAGGCGTGAAGGACGAACTTTCCATGCACGTGGTCCGCGGCACGGTCGAGGTCCCGAGCGTGGTCGGCGCGCACATCCTGCCGGACAGCGGCGGCATCGGCTATCTCCGCATCCTCCAGTTCTCCCGCGACACGCCGGGCCGCCTCGACACCGCCCTTGCCAAGCTCTCGTCGGAAGGCATGACCTCGCTGGTCATCGACCTGCGGAACAACCCCGGCGGCATCGTGGACAGCGCGGTCGAGGTCTGCAGCAGGTTCGTGAAGGAGGACCAGACGCTCGTCACGCTCGAATGGCGCGACCCGTCCAAAAACCAGACCTACAAGACGGTGAACTGCACGAAATACTACAATCTGCCGGTGATCCTGCTCGTGAACGGCAATTCCGCGAGCGCCGCCGAGCTCTCCGCGTCCGCCCTGCGCGACCTGAAACGCGTGGTCGTGCTCGGCGAAAAGACGTTCGGCAAGGGCTCCGCGCAGAACATCATGCCCATCGGCGACCTCGGCGCGCTCCGCATCACCGTGGCGCACTACTTCACCCCGTCGCATACGCCCATTCACAACGTGGGGCTCCAGCCCGACATCACGGTCGAGATCCCGCCCCAGAGACAGCAGACGTTCTTCGCTCAGCTGAACGACTATCCCGGCGTGATCGACCCCGGACTGGCGGACGGCGTCCGCGACGTCCAGCTGGAACGCGCCGTCGAGATCCTCCGCAGCGCCTCGGTCCTGGAGTCCGTGAAGGGATCCGGCGCTTCCTCCGAAACCAATTCCACCACAAGGAAATAACATTATGAGACTTCGCCATCGCCTTTCCCTTTTCCTGTTTGCCGCCGTGTTCGCGCTCTGCAGCTGCGCGCATGAACTGATCGTTTCCGAGGTGCTTCAGACGCCGGAACAGGCCCCGATCTACACCCGGTACAACCTCTGGTACACCGATCCGATGAAGATGGATACCCTGAACATGCTCCAGGGCGAGATCCTGCCGTTCGGCACGGAGGTCGTCATCACGTCCGCGACCGACCGCGAAATCCGCTTCACCACGGTCAAAGACAAGCGCGATTTCCGCATCAAATTCTCCACCGATTACCGCATGATGTCCGCGGAGGACTACCTGCGCGAGCTTTTCTCCACACAGAACGAAGCCGACCTCACGGTCGGCATCCGCGCGCTCACGATCGAAAAGCTGAAGGCGGGCATCGTGGAGAAGGGCATGACCAGGCATGAGGTCGCGCTGGCGTTTGGCCCGCCGTGCGCGTTCCGCACGCCGTCGACCACGCTGGATACATGGTGCTACTGGACAGAATACCTGGTCGGCAAGCGCATCATCTTTACCCGGAACGCCGTTTCGGACATCCTCGTCCTTTAATTTTCTGAGGTGCACAATATGAAAAAGACAGTTAGCAAGAAAACATCCCGCATCGCGGTCATCGGCGCAGGCAAAATGGCGACCGCGATCACCGTTTCCCTCGTTTCCAAGGGCGTCCCCGCCTCGTCCATCCTCGCCTACGACGTGAGTCCCGCCGCCGCGAAGAAGTTCACCGCCGCCACGGGCTGCAAGACCGCCGCGACGCTCGCCGCCGCCCTGAAGGACGCATCGACCGTCCTGCTGGCGGTGAAGCCGCAGGTCGCCCCTGTCGCGCTCAAGGAAGCCGGTTCCGCGCTCCGCGGCAAGCTCCTGATCTCGATCGTCGCCGGACTGAAGCTCGAATCCCTCGCGGCGCTCGCGTCTACGAACCGCATCGTCCGCGTGATGCCGAACACGCCCGCGCTCGTTCAGCAGGGCATGACATGTTTCGCCATGTCGCCGAAAGCCACCGCCGCCGACCGCGACTGCGCGCAGGAGATCCTGTCCAGCTTCGGCCTCGTCCGCGAGGTGCCGGAGACTCTGCTCGACGCCGTGACCGGGCTGAGCGGAAGCGGCCCGGCGTTCGTGATGGAGTTCATCCTCGGCCTCGCCGAGGGCGGCGTGTACTGCGGCCTGCCGCGCGACCTCGCCGTCGAATCCGCCATCCAGACCGTGCTCGGCACCGCCGAGATGTGCAAGCGCGACCCGCAGGCGATCTCCGCCCTGCGCAACGCGGTCATCACGCCGAACGGCACCACGGCGCGCGGGATCCACGTGCTTGACGTCGCGGGATTCCGCGGCATCGTGGAGAACTGCGTGATCGCGGCGGCGGAACGTTCCGCCGAGCTTGGTCGCAAATGATCCGGGCATAAGGACATCAAACTATCCCTTCGGGGGAGACAAGGAGGTACAATATGATCATTCTGAGCAGCATCAATGAGTTCATGAACGGCGGCGGCATGATGTCCGTCTACTGGGGATTCGCCATCGGCGGGTCCGCGATTTTCGCCATTACGGCCATTTCGGCCCTCTTCGGGCTGGGCGGGGGCGAGTCCGCGGGGGACATCGACGTGGATATGGACGGCGAGATCGACATCGTCCACCCCGATTCCGGCATCTTCGACTTCAAGCTGATCTCCTTCCGTTCCATCCTGGCGTTCCTCGCCATGTTCGGCTGGGGCGGCGTGGTGTTTGGCGAACACGGCTGGAAGGGCTTCGCCATTGCCATCGCCTGCGGCCTCGTGACCATGGTCATTACCGCCTACCTCATCATGTCTATCCTGAAGCTCCAGCAGAGCGGCACGCGCGCTAATGCGTCGCTCGTGGGCAAAAAGGGCACCGTGTACCTCGCCATCCCCGCGGGCGGTCGCGGCAAGGTCGTGCTTGACCTCGGCGATTCCACGCGCGAGATCACGGCATGTTCCGACGTCGCGCTCGACAAGGGCACTCCGGTCGTCGCGACAGAGCTCAATGCGGAAGTCTTCACTGTGAAGCCTCTCTGAGGCTGTGTCCCGTTTCTTTGAAGCGAACGTCCGTTTCCGCTCCTTCTGGTTTCTTCCGGGGGAGCGTTCTTTTTTTTGTTTTTTTTCCGGTTTTCTTCTGGCATTTTGCGTCTTTTATGCTAGATTATTTAGATTAGGATTCCTTTTCCTTCTTTTGCAACCATCTTTTTCTGGGGAGCCGCGTTTATGCTGTCCGATTCTGTCCGGTCCGGTCTTATGATGTGCCTGGCGACGCTTCTGTCGCTCGGCGCATGGTCGGCTTATGCTCAGGAACCGGCTGAAAACGTCGGTGCGGAGTCCGTGGCGGAATCCAAGGAAGAAAGTGCAGAGGTTACCTCAGCAGACAAACATGAACCAGTTTCGGAAGAAGCCTCGTCTGTTTCGGAAATGACCGCCGACGAGATCCGGGACGCCGAGTTCGAAGCGAAGAAGGAAGAGGAAAAGGCATCCCTGCGCGCCAAAAACGATGCGGCCGCACAAGAGGTCTTCCAGAAAGGGCTTGACCTCGAACGCGAGGGGGAATACCGCAAGGCCGCCAAACGCTACCTCGACGCCGAGCTCCTCACGTCCGACAAGACCGTGAAGGCGAACGCGCTCATCAATGCCGCTCGTTCCTATCGTCAGGCCGAGCTTTACGGACGGGAATTCGACTGCATCGAGCGCCTCATCAAAGAACACATGAACCGCATTGATTTTGCGCAGGCCGTGAACCGGGAATATGAGATCGCGGACGCGTTCTACCGCGGGCACCGCGACGCCATGTTCGAATGGCTTCCCTTCATCAAGGATTCCGACCGTTTCCTGGAGTGTTCCGAAGCCGCGCTCAACAACGCGCCGTGTTCCGAATCCGCCGGCGCGGTGCGTCTCCGCCTCGGCGGCATGTATCTTAAGGACCAGAAGCCGGAAAAGGCGATCGAGAAGTACAAAGAGGTGATCCAGCTCCATCCCGGCACCGATTCCGCCTATTACGCCGAACTCGGGCTTGCCGACGTCTACTGCCAGCTCGCCGAACGCGGCGACGGCGACGGCCATTGGGCGGCACTTGCGATCGAACAGCTCGACCGTTTCGCCGAGAACTATCCCGAGTCTCCCGAGCTCCAGTGGGTGAAGGAGCAGCGCCTCGCCATCGACAAGATCCAGGCGAAACGCCTTCACGATCTCGCGAAATACCATCACCGGAACGGACGCGACGACCTCGCGGAACATTACCTCAACCAGGTCGTGCAGCGTTACGGTGAGACGGAACATGCCATCCCGTCCGAAAAGCTCCTGGCGGAGATCGACGAGACCTACGAGGCTCCGCCCGCCGCCATGCAGCGAAAGGATCCCGCCCACTACGATTTCGTCCGCAATCCCATCCCGATCGAGGATTCCGATCTCCTGATCGCGCCGGAAAGCAGCGACGGCAAATGGCTTCTTCCGATCCGCGACCTCAAAAAGGACATCAGGACGGATTCCCGTGAAACCTACGAAGAAAGGGCAGGTTCCGATGAAGCGTATTGATCCCCGTTCGATCCGGACGGTTCTGTCTGCCTGCGTTCTTGCTTTCTGCTGTGTGTTCTTCACCGCCTCCTGCGGTTATTACCACATGGGCTCCATGATGCATCCGCAGATCAAGACGATCGCCATCAGCACCATCCGCAACGATACGAAAGAGCCGCTCCTCACCGAGCTCGCCCGGACGCAGATCGCTGCACGTTTCCAGAGCGACAACTCCCTCAAGCTCGTTTCGAAGGAGGAGGCCGACTGCATCCTGTACGTCCGCCTTGTCGGCGTCACGTCCTCAATGCTCCGTTACAACCCCGGTTATGAGGAAGACCAATATCGTCCTGCGGAATTCAGTGTTAATCTGAGCGCGGAAATGGAGGTCCTGATCCCCGGCCGCAGCGAACCGCTGATTCGGAAACGGACCGTCTCCGGCAGCGCAAACTACCAGTACAACGTCGATCCGCAGGTCGGCAGGTATTACGGTCTGCGTCAGGCGTGCTATGACCTCGGCGGCCAGATCGTCGAGTACACCACCGAGGCGTGGTGATCCTCGTCTGAAAGTGGCTGCCCTGGTCGTTTTGAGCAGGGCAGGGGTCTGATCCTGAACATATGCAGGTCGCATGTGTCCTGTATGACTTGTCGTTCAAACCTCGTTTTAGCTCGTTTTTGCACGCTTGCTTCCATTGATTCTATTCGCACATGCGCAATGCGCGAGGGGAGAGGGCATAGCATTTTTTTTCTCGATTTTCTTTTGATTTCGGCTTGACAAGTCGGGATTTCGGGTGTATCTTATAAGATGCCGGTTCGGTTTCGGGCCGGTG